>JBGPTQ010000338.1:0-3443 GCA_041490725.1 Allostellaceae bacterium
ATCGTTCACGGATTGCCCGAAATACACCGCCGGTCGCGGCGATGCGCAGGGATAGCTGTGGACCCCCGTGGGGGTCTGGCAGGCGCAGACCAACGGGCTGTGCGATTCGCTGGATTCGAACCCCGATGCGCTGCATATGCGCGGCAAGTTCCGCAGCGACACCGCGGGCCGCTACCTGATCCGCACGGTCCAGCCGGTCAATTATCCGATCCCGTCGGACGGGCCGGTCGGAGGCATGCTGAAGGCGACAGGGCGCCACCCGTGGCGGCCGGCGCATATCCATTTCGTTGTCTCGGCAGAAGGTTACGAGCCGGTGACGACCCACATCTTCGACCGCACCGATCCTTACCTGGCGAGCGATGCGGTGTTCGCGGTCAAGGATTCATTGATCTGTGATTTTGTCCGCCACGAGAAGCCCGAGCCGGAAGCGAGCGGGCTCGGCATTGCCCCACCCTTCTACACCGCCGCATTCGACTTCCACCTGACGCCGGCGGCGACGGCACAGGCGACGGTCATGGACGCCCAGCGCCGACTTGCCGCGCTCGGCGCCCGGGTATAGTTGAACCGAGTGCCGGCCTGCTTAGATCAAGCAACGCGACAGCGAATAGCCGAGAGACAAAAATGGCCAAATCCGCCCCCTCCGGCATCTCATGGCTCGAGGGGTGGGAGCCAAGCGAGCCCACCGGCCGCGACCGCCGGGAAGCCGAACGCCTGATGGCCTATTGGCACAGCAAGCTGGAGGAACTCGGCGGCTCGGTTACCATCGCCGGGCTCGATCTCGCCGGGACCAATAGCAGAGATTGGTCCAACCGGTTCCTGATCTCGGTCGACCCGGTGGTCGAGCGATCCTCGCTGCTGCTCTACGGCCCAAAATTCGCGGAGGTGCTCGGCTTGCCGGAGCAGCCCAGAACCGATTTGCCGATGATGCGCCAGCTGCCCCGGCGATATGCCGAATTGTTTCTGCGCAGTTGCGCCAAGGCCCAAAAAACGATGGCCCCGGTGCACCTGGAGGGCGAGCTCGTACGGGCTGATGACCGGATCGAGCAATATCGCGCCGTCTTTATTCCGGTCGGGGTGAAGCCGAATTCGCTGACCTGTTTCGCGTTCGGCGCCTTCAACAACCGGGTCCTCGAGCCGGGAACGACTGCTTGAGGCTGGCAGGCGCGCGTCGCCCGGCACAGCGCTCTCGCGGCTTCTCTTCGCATCCTACCAAGTACCATGGTCGTCCCGGCCCGCGGGTCCGGCCTTCGGCCGTGGGCGGGCTCCTCAGGCTGAGGATTTTCCTTAATGCTATCAATATATTACTCATCCTAAGGACGCGCGAAGCGCCGTCTCGAACGACGCATATTTCGTCATGCAGCATTTGTTTCCAACACTCCGGCGATTTTTTTCACAGCCACTTTCTCCGGGACAACAATGCAAAATTGCTCGGTTTCCTCCATTCGCTCTACTAGAGTGGACTTTCATCATCGCCCTGGGAGCCTGTGTTCACCGCCATGCCCGAAGAGTTCTACCGCATCAAGCGCCTGCCGCCCTACGTCTTCGCCGAAGTCAATGCGTTGAAGGCGCAGGCGCGCGCCGAGGGTCGCGACGTCATCGACCTCGGCATGGGCAACCCCGACGGCCCGACCCCGCCGCATATCGTCGCCAAGCTGATCGAAGCGGTGCACAACCCGAAGACCCACGGCTATTCATCGTCGCGCGGGATTGCCGGGCTGCGGCGCGCCTGTGCCGGCTATTATGCCCGCCGCTTCGCTGTCGACCTCGATCCCGAACGCGAGATCATCGTCACCTTGGGCTCGAAGGAGGGCCTCGCCAATCTGGCGCAGGCGATCACCGCCCCGGGCGACACGGTCCTCGTGCCGAACCCGTGCTACCCGATCCATGCCTTCGGTTTCATCATGGCGGGCGCCGCCGTGCGTCATGTCCCGATCGGCCCCGAATTTGATTTCCTCGGCGAGCTCAAGAAAGCGGTGCAGCACAGCATTCCGGCGCCGCTTGCGATCGTACTCAACTTTCCGGCCAACCCGACGGCGCAGACGGTCGACCTCGACTTCTATGCCGAGATCGTCGATTTCTGCCGCCATCACAACATCATCGTGCTGTCCGACCTGGCTTATGCCGAGGTCTATTTCGACGGCAACCCGCCGCCCTCGATTCTCGAAGTGCCGGGGGCGCGCGACATCGCGGTCGAATTCACCTCGCTCAGCAAGACCTATTCGATGGCCGGGTGGCGGATCGGCTTCGCGGTCGGCAATCAGCGGTTGATCGCGGCGTTGGGCCGGGTCAAATCCTACCTCGACTACGGCGCCTTCACCCCGATCCAGGTGGCCGCGACGGCGGCGCTCAATGGCCCGCAGGACTGCGTCGCCGAGATCCGCGAGCGCTACCGAGCGCGCCGCGACGTGCTGATCGATGGGCTGAGGCAAGCCGGCTGGGAAGTGCCGCCGCCCGCCGCCTCGATGTTCGCCTGGGCGCCGATCCCAGCGGAATTCCGCGGCATCGGAACGCTCGCCTTCTCGAAGCTCCTGCTCGAACGGGCCAATGTCGCGGTCGCGCCGGGGGTCGGCTTCGGCGAGCACGGCGAGGGCTTCGTGCGCATCGCGCTCGTCGAGAACCGCCAGCGCCTGCGCCAGGCAACGCGCAACATCAAGGCCTTCCTCGCCGGCCGCAACGACATTCCCGAGCTGCGCCGCGCCGAGCGCGCCGCGGCGGCGAAGTAGGCTCGGCCAGCGCCTCGCATTGACTTAGCGCGCCCCGCTCCCTATCTTCCGGCGCTCGCCAGGGACCCGGGTCATGAAAATCACCAATTCATTGAAGACATTGAAAAAGCGCGACAAGAATTGCCGCGTGGTGCGGCGCAAGGGGCGGGTCTACGTGATCAACAAGGTCAATCCCCGCTTCAAGGCCCGCCAGGGCTGAGCCGCCTGCGGTTGCGGAACCGCGACCATGGAAATGCCGCTGCCGGATGCCGCAGTCATCATCAGGCGCGACGAGATCGCGGCGGTGCTGAGGGGCATCGTCCCGGGCGACGCCGTCATCGTCTCGGAGCCCCTACGCCGCGCCTATGAAAGCGACGGGCTGACCGCCTATCGCCAGCCGCCGCTGGTCGTCGTCCTGCCCTCGACCGTCGGGCAAGTCGCCGCGGTGCTGCGCTATTGTCAGGCCGAGGGCATCAAGGTGGTGCCGCGCGGCGCCGGCACCTCGCTGTCGGGCGGCGCCCTGCCGCTGGCCGACGGGGTCCTCCTCGGCATGGCCAAGTTCAACCGCATCCTCGAGAGCGACTACGACACCCGCGTTGTCGTCGCCCAGCCCGGGGTGACCAATCTCGCGATCCCCGGGGCGGTCGAGAGCGCCGGGTTTTATTACGCGCCCGACCCGTCGAGCCAGATCGCCTGCACGATCGGCGGCAATGTCGCCGAGAATTCGGGTGGCGTGCACTG
>JBGPTQ010000339.1:0-3435 GCA_041490725.1 Allostellaceae bacterium
GGTTCGCATGGGCCATTTCTCCGGCTGGGCCGGCGCGATGGCGTTGGCGATCATCGTCGTGCCGGTTGTCGTGCGCACCACCGAGGACATGCTCCGCCTGGTTCCCGATTCGCTGCGCGAGGCGGCGGCGGCGCTCGGGGCGCCGCGCTGGAAAATCATCGTGATGATCGCCTACCGCGCCGCGGTCCAGGGCATGTTGACCGGCGTTTTGTTGGCGGTGGCGCGGATCTCGGGGGAAACCGCGCCGCTGTTGTTCACCGCACTCAACAACCAGTTCTGGAGCGCCGACCTCAACGCGCCCTTGGCCAATCTGCCGGTGGTGATCTTTCAGTTCGCGATGAGCCCCTACGCCGATTGGCAGGCGCTCGCCTGGGGCGGAGCGTTGCTGATCACCGCCGCGATCCTGTGTCTCAACATCACCGCACGGGTGTTTGCCGCATGGAGCAGCTTCAAACAATGAGCCTCGGGGCAGCGCAAACCCGCAATTTCGATCCGCCGGTGGAGGCGGAGCGCGCCGGCGAGCCCGCGCTCGCTGATCGCCCCACCGTCAAGATCGAGATCCGCAAGGTCAGCTTTTTCTACAGGAAATTTCAGGCGCTGAAGGAAATCAGCGTGCCGCTCTACGACCGCAGCGTGACAGCGTTCATCGGTCCCTCCGGCTGCGGCAAGTCGACCTTGTTGCGGATCCTCAACCGGATTTACGAGCTTTATCCCGGCCAGGTCGCGAGCGGCGAGGTGTTTATCGATGGCGAAGACATCCTGGCCCCGGGGCTCGATCTCAACCGCCTGCGGGCGAAGATCGGCATGGTGTTCCAGAAGCCGACGCCGTTTCCGATGTCGATCCATGACAACATCGCCTTCGGCATTCGGCTCTACCAGAAGCTACCCAAATCCGAGCTCGACGACCGCGTCGAATCCGCCTTGCGCCGCGCGGCATTGTGGGAAGAGGTCAAAGACAAGTTGCGGCAGAGCGGCCTCAGCCTGTCGGGCGGCCAGCAGCAGCGTCTGTGCATCGCCCGCGCGATCGCGATCGAGCCGGAAATTCTGCTGCTCGACGAGCCCGCCTCGGCGCTCGACCCGCTGTCGACCCAGCGCATCGAGGAGCTGATCGCCGAGCTCAAAGCCGACTATTGCATCGTCATGGTCACGCACAACATGCAACAGGCGGCGCGCAGCTCGGACTACACCGCGTTCCTTTATTTGGGCGAGCTGATCGAGTTCGACGAGACCGAGCGCATTTTCACGCATCCCACGGTGCGCCGCACCGAGGATTACATCACCGGCCGGTTTGGTTGAGGGTGAGGGCTGATATGGCGGCCGAACACATCGTCAAGAGCTATGACGAGGAGCTGCGCCGGCTCAGCAAGATGATCGTCGAGATGGGCGGTCTTGCCGAGAGCCAGCTCGCGGCGGCAATCGAGGCCGTTGTCACACGCGACAGCGAGCTCGCCACACGGGTGATCGAAGGCGACGACGCGGTCGATCAGCTCGAACGCGATCTCGACAATTTGGCGATCCGGCTCCTCGCGCTACGCCAGCCGATGGCGCGCGATTTGCGCGAAATCGTCGCCGCGCTGAAGATCGCCAGCGATCTCGAACGCATCTGCGATTACGCCGCCAATGTCGCCAAGCGTTCGATCGCCCTCGCGCAATCGCCGCCGATCCCGCCGGTGTACGCGCTGCCGCGCATGGCCCATCTCGCGCTGCTGCTGGTCAAGAATGTCATAGACGCCTATGTCGAGCGCGATGCCGACAAGGCGATCGTCGTTTGGAATGGTGACAAAGAGCTCGATGAAATGTATTCGAGCCTGTTTCGCGAATTCCTTACCTACATGATGGAGGACCCGCGCAATATCGGTGCCTGTACCCATTTGTTGTTCATGGCCAAGAACATCGAGCGCATCGGCGATCATGCCACCAATATCGCCGAAAACCTGTATTACCTGGTGCACGGCACGCCGCTGATCGAGGCGCGGCCGAAAGGCGACGGATCGAGCCTTGAAGTCGTTGCGCCCGCCCGCCCACCTGGCCAAGCCGGGGCGCGATGAAGCCGCTCGGCCTGCCGCTCGTGCTGCCCCGGGTGCTGATCGTCGAGGACGAGGCGCCGCTGGTCACGATGCTGCGCTACAACCTCGAACGCGAGGGTTTCGCAGTCGACGCGGCGGCCGACGGCGAGGAGGCCTTGCTGCGCATCGCCGAGCATCGGCCCGATGCCGTGCTGCTCGACTGGATGCTGCCGCTGGTCTCCGGCCTCGAAGTGTGCCGACAGATCCGCCGGGCGCCGGCGACGCGCTTGCTGCCGGTCATCATGCTGACGGCGCGCGGCGCGGAGGGCGACCGCATCCGCGGTCTCGACAGCGGCGCCGACGACTATGTCGTGAAGCCGTTCAGCCCGAGCGAATTGGTGGCTCGGCTGCGCGCGGTGATCCGACGCGCCCGGCCGAATGCGGCCGACGAGGTTTTGCGCTACGCCGATGTTGCGATGGATCTCACCGCTCACCGCGTGTCGCGCGCCGGCACGCCGGTCCATCTCGGCCCGACAGAATTCCGCCTGCTGCGCCATTTTCTGCAACATCCCGGCCGCGTGTTCTCGCGCGAGCAGCTGCTCGACCGGGTATGGGGCCACGAGTCGGAGGTCGAGATGCGCACCGTCGATGTCCATATCCGGCGGCTGCGCCAGGCGCTCAATGCCGGCGGCGCGACGGATCTGCTGCGCACCGTGCGCGCGGTGGGCTACGCGCTCGACAGCATCGGCTGATCGGCCGGCGCGGGGGCGGTCAGCCGATCAACAGCGATACCGGGATCATCACGGCGACGGCCTTCAACGGCCAGATCCAGCCCTCGGCATAGACCAGCGCGGCCAGCGCCGCGGTGCACGCGATCAAGGTCGCCTCGCGCAGGCCGATCTCGACACGGTGTCGCATAGCCGGAAATTAGCACGATCGGCGCCCGCGGCACAGGAGCTGCGGCTCACGAAGGAGACCGGATAGCGAGAGCTGTTTGGTTTGGCCGCGGGCGATGCTAGGTTGACGGAGCGAAGGTTGGGGGCCGTCGCTTCGCCATGAAACGTGCCATTCTCTGTGTCTCGGTGGTCGCGCTCTCGCTGGCCGCCTGCTCGGGCGACCCGTTGCGCGAGGACGTCATCGCGCAGGCGAGACCCGACGGGCGGATCGCGTTCGACGTGGTCAAGATCGACGATGCGGTGCTGACCATATTGCTGGATCAGCCGCAGCCCGCGTTTCACGAGCGGTTCAAGAAATTCCTCCCGTCGCCCGATCTGAAGATCGCGGTCGGCGACACGGTCTCGGTCGTGATCTGGGAATCGGCGGCAAACGGCCTGTTCGGCAACTCGCTGACCGAATTGTCGTTTCCGGCGGGCGCCTCGGCCAGGCTGCTGACCGGCGAATTGCCGGCGCCCACGGACGAGCCAGGCCA
>JBGPTQ010000340.1:0-3435 GCA_041490725.1 Allostellaceae bacterium
CAGGTCGAGGTCGCGTTCGTGCCCGAGCCGCTCGGTCAGGGCCGCCAGCGCCGCCTCGCTGGCCCTTTGCCGGTTGCCGATCTGCTGGCTCGGCGACTCGTCGACGACGACGACCGCGACGTCGCGCAGCGCCGAGCGCTTTTCCTCGACCAGCGAGGGGTTGACGAGGATCGCCAGCAGCATCGCCGCCGCCGCCCCGCGCCAGGCGATGCCGCGCGCGCGGCGCCAGATCCCGGGCGCGAGCGCCAGCAGGGCCGCGCCGGCGAGCGCCGCGATCGCCCACCACGGGACCAAGGGCGCGGTCGCGAGCGCATAGGCGCTGCCGCCGAATGCCGCGATCATCGTCTCCCGCCCTCTTGAATGAGCATTGCGGGGAGGCAACGAAAGTAAATTGTCATCCCGGCGAAGGCCGGGATCCACTTATCCGCTCCCGGGACGGTTGAAAGGTGGATCCCGGCCTTCGCCGGGATGACATCAGTATTGTGGACGAAAATAAGGGGCAATTTACTCATTGCCCGAGCCGCTCCAGGATCGCCGGCACGTGCACCTGATCGGTCTTGTAGTTGCCGGTCAGCACGTACATGACGAGGTTGACCCCGAACCGCATCGCCATCTCGCGCTGCGGTTCGCCGCCGGGAACGCAGGGAAAAGCCGGTCGGCCTTGGTCGTCGACCGCCCAGGCGCCGGCCCAGTCGTTGCCGCCGACGATGATGCTCGCCACCCCGTCGTTGACACGGTCTTCGACCGGCTCGATCCAGACCTGGCCGCTGTTCCAGCGGCCGGGGTATTCGTGCAGCAGATAAAACGATTTGGTCAGCACATGATCGGGCGGCACCGGGACCAGCGGCGGGACCTTTACCCCGCCGACGAGGCGGCGCAGCTGGGCTTGCGATGATGCCGCGCTGCCGAAGGGTCCCGGTGTTTCCTCGCCGGAATTACGGGTATCGAACAGGATCGTGCCGCCGGTTTGGAGATAACGGTTGATGCGCTCGGCCGCACGCGGTGAGGGCGGGGCCTGCTCCGCCGTCACCGGCCAGTAGAGCAGCGGGAAAAAGATCAGCTCGTCCTTTTCGATATCGACCGCCAGCGGCTCCGCGGTCTCGACCGCGGTGCGCCGGTTGAGCATTGCGATCAGGCCGACGAGACCGGCGCGGCTGACCGCATCGGTGGCATCGTCGCCGGTCTGAATATAGGCCAGGCGCAGTTCGGAAGTCGCGCGCACGACAAAATCGTCATCGGCCCGGGCATCAGCCTGCGGCAGCAGGATCACCGCGAGCAGAGCCCCGGCCGCGACCCCGGCCTGCCGCAGTCGCAACAGGCCGCGCAGCCCATAGGCGATCAGCAGATCAAGAAGAGCCAGGAGGAAGGCGGCCACGAGCAGCGGCGGACGGATGTCGAGCTCGGCGCTTCTCGCGAAGCTCTCGCGCGCCACTCCCGCTGGCAATTCGCCGATCGGATCGAGCTCGTTGATCGCGGTCGACAGGTTGAGCGCAATTCGCGAATCGGCGGTGCCGTAAAAGCCCGGCGGATGGCGCGGCGACGGCTTGGCCGTCGCGATCTCCTTGCCGGAGATCGGCCGGGCATTTGGCGGTGCATGCTGCAGATGGCCGAACCCGTCCAGCGTCTCGACCGGCGGCAGCGCGCCATCGCTCGGCGCCGCAACCCCCTGGCTCATCGCCACGAGGCGTCGCAGCATGTGGACGAAAAGCCCGGAAAGCGCCAGATCAGACCATTCGGCATTGGCGGTGGTGTGCACCAGGACGGTCCAGCCCTGGCCCAGCTTTTCGGCGGTCACCAGCGGGGTGCCGTCGGCGAGGCGCGCCCAGCTTTTGTTGGCGAGGTCGAGGTCGGGTTCGGCGAGAACCTGTCGCGACACCCTGACGTCGGCCGGTATCGCGAGCCCGGCGAACGGGCTGCCGGCGGCAAACGGCGCGAGCTTTGCCGGCGTCTCCCAGGACAGCGCGCCGCCGATCGTGCGCCCGCCGCGCCGCAGGCGGACCGGCAGCAGATGATCGTTCTGCTCGGCGAGACGCGGCCCGGCGAAGCGTAAGAGGATACCGCCGGCTTCGATCCATTTGCGCACGCCCTCTTCCTCTGCCGGCGAATCCGGGCCGGCATCCGAATAGATCAGCACCGCGATTTCGCGCTTCAGCAGGTCAGCGGCGCGGCCGCGGCGGATTTCGCTGAATGGGGCGAGCGCGCGCTCGAGATAAAAATTCTCGCTGAGCAGCGGCTGACCCGCAGTGTTCGGGGCGGCGGCGATGCCGACCGGCCGGCGCCGCCAGCGCTCGTCGATGAGCAGCACCGCTCCCGCCGATTCTTCGCCCTCGACCTCGATCCGGGTGACCCGATTGCGCAGCTCGGTCGGCAATGACAGCTTGATCGCGACGCTCTTGTCGTCGGGCGCGATCGTCGCCGCCTCGCGCGCCAGCAAGGCGCCGTCTTCGCCGCTCGCTCGCACCGCGATCGGGCGCGGCACCGGTGCCGGCAGCGAGCGCACGACGACCCCGAGATCCTTGCCGGCCAGTTCACCAGGGGCCGCCTCGGCCGCGAGTAGGCGCGGCGCATCGGCCGGCACCGCCGCGATGTAGCGCAAATTGCCGCGCCCGGCGAGATAATCGGCGAGCGCCGTAGCGGCGCCGTCAGCCACGCCGTCGCTGAGCCACACCGCCATGCTGCCCGGCGGCAACGGCATCGCCTCAAGCCGGGCAAGCGCCGCCTGCCGGTCGCCGGGCCACGGCTTCGGCGCCAGCGCCTCGACCGCGGCGCGCGCATCGGCGGCACGGATCGGCGCAAGCGGCGGCGCCGGCTCGTCGGAAGCAGCGGGTGCGGTCGTGACCAGCACGATCTGCCGGTCCTCGCGCTCGGCCTCGGCCAGGATGTCGAGCGCCGCCGCCTGGCGCCGGCTCCAATCGCGCGCCGCGGCCCAGCCATCATCGATGACGAGGGCCACCGGCCCGGCGCCGGCGAGCCGCGCCTGCGGATTGAGCAGCGGATGGGCGAGCGCGATGATGATCAGTACCGCGATGAGGGTGCGCAACAGGATCAGCCACCACGGCGTGCGCGCCGGCGTCTCCTCGCGCGGGACGAGGCCGAGCAGCAGCCGGATTGCCGGAAAGGCGATGTGACGCGGCGCCGGCGGGGTCACGCGCAGCAACCACCAGATCACCGGCAGGGCGGCGAGCGCCGCCAGGAGCCAGGGCGAAGCGAAAGCGAGCGAGCCGAGCGCGAGCATCACGGGCACATTTCAGGCCGTGGGACTGAGCATTTGTAGGCAGCCCCCACCCCAGCCCTCCCCCGCTTGCGGGGGAGGGAGTAGCGCCGTGCGTTCGCAAACCCTCCCTCGCTTGCGGGGGAGGGAGGGACCCATCGCGCAGCGATGGGTGGGTGGGGGCTTGCCGTCATCGCCGGCGGTCCGCCGCCAGCGCCGCGTGG
>JBGPTQ010000341.1:0-3430 GCA_041490725.1 Allostellaceae bacterium
CCCTTCGTGATGGTGAGGCGATGAAGAAAATCGAGGCGATCATCAAGCCGTTCAAGCTTGACGAGGTGAAAACCGCGCTGCACGAGGTCGGCATCACCGGCATGACCGTCAGCGAGGTCAGGGGTTTTGGCCGGCAGAAGGGCCACACCGAGGTCTATCGCGGCGCCGAATACGTGATCGACTTCCTGCCCAAGGTCAAAATCGAGGTCGTGGTCGACGATAGCCTGGCGGCGCGTGCCGTGGAGGCCATCCAGCAGGCCGCGAAGACCGACAAGATCGGCGACGGCAAGATCTTTGTTCTCCCGATCGAGGAGGCGGTGCGGATCCGCACCGGCGAGCGCGGCCCGGACGCGGTGTGACCGCGCGGCTTGAGGTCGCGTTTCAGGATTTGTCGGACGACGGCGCGAGGCTCTGCGGCGGCCTCTCGCCGGAGTGAAAATCGAGCGAGACGCCGTTTAGGCAATAGCGCTGACCGGTCGGCGCAGGCCCGTCTTCAAAGACATGGCCGAGATGCCCACCGCAATGGCGGCAGTGCACCTCGGTGCGAACCATGAAAAAGCTGCGGTCGCTTGTCGTTTCGACTGAATCCTCGATCGGCGCCGAGAAGCTCGGCCAGCCGGTGCCGCTGTTGAACTTGGCACCGGCATCAAACACCGGCTGCCCGCAACCGGCGCAATGATAGATGCCGGCGGCGTACTCTTTGTCGAGCGGGCTGGTTCCGGCGCGCTCGGTGCCGTGCTCGCGCAACACCCGGTATTGCGCCGGGGTTAGCCGCTGGCGCCACTCCGCATCGCCGAGCGCGACCTCGAAGGTCTTGTCCGACGCGGTTTTCGATGCCGTCTTGCTGGATGCCGTCTTGCTGGATGATTGGCCGCGGCTGCCTAAGCGGCCGAAGAAACCCTCTGCCATGATGTGCGCCTCGCCGACACCGGTTGACCTGCTGTCACTATCGCGCTCGCCGGGCCTGCCGTGAAGGCCTGTCGTGGAGAGGCTGCGCAACCGGCTCGGCTGGTGCGATGCTAATGCACCCGCTCGCCGGCTTCCGGCGGGCGAAGCAGCTCTGCCGTCGAACGCGCGATCCAGCACCACACGACGCAGGTCAGCGCGTCGCCGCCGCGCAACCGTTCCGCCTCGCGCTCGGCAACCGCGACGGCATTGTCGCCGTGCCGTCGCACCAGCAACAGAGCGGCCTCCCAGATTTTGCGCTCGTTGGTCATCATCATCGTAAATTCCGGCGAGCCTGTTCGGTTCCATGCCAACCGCTGCGCGGGTTGAACTGAGGCGACCTCCACCCAACATATTGTTACTTACATCAGTAACTATACTGCATCGTGCTTGCGCCGGGTGCAAGGCTTCCTATAATCGAGCCATGCCAGATCTCTTCGACAGCATCGCACCACCCGGGACGACCAGCACCGCCGATAGCTACACCGCCAAGGACATCGAGGTCCTCGAAGGCCTGGAGCCGGTGCGCCGCCGGCCCGGCATGTATGTCGGCGGCACCGACGAGCGCGGGCTGCATCATCTCGCCGCCGAGGCACTCGACAATGCGATGGACGAGGCGGTGGCCGGGTTCGCCACCCGGATCGAACTCGAGCTCGGCGCCGAGGGCTGGGTCACCGTGCGCGACAATGGCCGCGGCATTCCGGTCGATCCGCATCCCCGCTTCCCCGGCAAATCGGCGCTCGAAATCGTCCTGACGATGCTGCACTCGGGCGGCAAGTTCGGCGGTGAGGCCTACAAAACTTCGGGCGGGCTGCATGGCGTCGGCATCTCGGTGGTGAATGCGCTGTCCGATGTGCTCGAGGTCGAGGTGGCGCGCGATCGCCGCTTGTGGCGGCAACGCTACCGCCGCGGCGTGCCCCTGGGCCCGGTCGAGGATTGCGGGCCGGTGCACAATCGGCGCGGCACGACGCTCGGCTTTCATCCCGATCCCGAGATTTTCGGCGATGCGGCGTTCCGTCCGGCGCTGTTGTACCGGATGGCGCGCTCCAAGGCCTATCTGTTCCGCGGCGTCGAGATCCGCTGGCGCTGCGACCCGGCGCTGCCGCGGCCCGAAGGCGTGCCCCTCGAGGCGCGGCTGCATTTCCCGGGCGGGCTCGGCGATTTCCTGGCGGCGAGCCTCGCCGGGCGCGATCTGTTGACGCCGCGCCCGTTTGTCGGGCAGGTCGATTTCCCTGATGGCGGTAGCGTCGAATGGGCGGCGGTGTGGCCCGAGGACGAGGAGGACGGCTTCTGCCACTCCTATTGCAACACCATCCCGACCCCCGAAGGCGGCACCCATGAGGCCGGGCTGCGCAACGCGCTGACCCATGGCATCAAGGCCTATGGCGAGCTGATCGGCAACCGCCGCATCGCCCAGGCGACCGGGGAGGATGTCGCTGCCGGTGTGGCGATGCTCTTGTCCTTGTTTCTGCGCGACCCGCAATTCCAGGGCCAGACCAAGGAGCGGCTTGCCTCGGCCGAGGCGGCGCGGCTCGTCGAAAGCGCCGTGCGCGACCATTTCGACCATTGGCTCAGCGCCGACCCGGCGACCAGCCGGGCGTTGCTCGACCGCATCGCCGAGCGCGCCGAAGAGCGCCAACGCCGGCGCCAGCAACGCGAGATGTCGCGCAAGAGCGCGACGCGCAAGCTGCGGCTGCCCGGCAAGCTCGCCGATTGCACGCGCGGGAGCGCCGCCGGGACCGAGATCTTTCTCGTCGAGGGCGATAGCGCCGGCGGCTCGGCCAAACAGGCGCGCGACCGCGAGACCCAGGCGATCCTGCCGCTGCGCGGCAAGATCCTCAACGTGGCGAGCGCGTCGGCTGACAAGATGCGGGCCAATCAGGAGCTCAGCGACATCGTTCTGGCGCTCGGCTGCGGCAGCGGCGCGCATTATCGCGAAGAGGCGCTGCGCTACGAGCGGGTCATCATCATGACCGACGCCGATGTCGACGGCGCGCACATCGCCTCGCTCTTGATGACGTTCTTTTTCCGCGAGATGGCAAAGCTCGTCGACAACGGCCACCTGTTCCTGGCGCTGCCGCCGCTCTACCGGCTCACCCAGGGCGAGCTGACGCTCTACGCGCGCGACGATCCGCATCGCGAAGAGCTGTTGGAAACCGCGTTCAACGGCCGCGGCAAGGTTGAAATCAGCCGGTTCAAGGGGCTCGGCGAGATGCCGGCGCGCTATCTGCGCGCGACGACGATGGATCCGGCCCAGCGCACGCTGTTGCGCGTGATCGTGCCGCCGCGCGCCGATCCGGCGGCGCTCGGTGCCCCGGATCAGGGGTTCGCGCGCACCGAAAACCTGGTCGAGACGCTGATGGGCCGGCGCCCCGAGCTGCGCTTCGACTATATCCAGAAGAACGCGCGATTCGCCCGCGACCTCGACCTTTAACGCCCTTGCCGTCGTCAGCACGAGCCCACCGGCGCGAAAAACAGCACCGAC
>JBGPTQ010000342.1:0-3389 GCA_041490725.1 Allostellaceae bacterium
AAAAGGCCGCCGCGAGGTAGGACCGGGAAACCTCTACCATGCCATCGGCAGGATTGATTACCCGAGCTGCGATGGCGGCGGCGCGCCCGGCACGATCATGTATGTCAAGGCCGGATATCATGGAACCGAAAGCGCCGGTATCCGCAGTTACGCTATGGCTCACCGTGACTTCCCACATGAATCGACAGCGGATCAGTGGTTCAGCGAGTCGCAGTTCGAAAGCTATCGGCGTCTCGGCTTCGAGATCATGGATGGCATCTTGGGAGACGCGGTCCGCGGCCTCGGGCACGAAGCGACCCTGACGTTTGATAGCCTCAAGCTGCGTGAACAGCCCGCCGCCAAATCAACCTGACGGCGCTCCCGGTAGTACGAACTGCTGGAGGGCCACGCCTCACCCCCGCTTCGGCTCACGGCTGAGGCCGCGCTGGGCGAGGGCGGCGAGGTAGTCGCGCCAGCGCCTATCGTATTCGACTCCGAGCTGGTAGAAATAATCCCAGGAATAGATCCCGGTATCGTGCAGATCGTCGAACTTGATGCGCACCGCGTAATTGCCGACCGGTTCGAGATCGAGGATCCCGACATGGGCACGTTCGGCGTTGCCGCTCATAGGCCAAGCTCGCTGTGCGAGCCGAGGCGAACAAGCTCGAGGCTCGCATCGTCCGGCATGCGGTAGATCAGAATGAGGTCGGGCCTGATATGGCAATCGCGGTGGTCGTTCCACTCTCCGCCGAGCGGGTGGTCAAAATACCGCCGGGGCAACGGCTTGTCCTCCGCCAGCATCGCCACGGCTTCGAGCAGCTCGGCATCGAGGCGCTTGCCGTGCCGTCCCGCCTTCTCCCGCTTGTAGTCGCGCCGGAACCGACTGGTGTGCTTAACAGTCCGCATTCAGGCTCGACAGCAGCTTCTCGGGGGGGCCGACGGTCACCAGCTCGCCGCGCCGCGCGGCCTTCATCGCGGCGATGGTTTCTTCATTGGGCATCAGCGGCTCGAACGGCAACGCCTTCTCCTTGGCGATCCTGACCATCAGCAGGCGAAAGGCGTCGGACACGGTAAGCCCCATCGCCTTCAGCACGGCGGCAGCTTCGGTCTTGGTCTGCTCGTCGATGCTGGCGCGAACGACGAAATTGGCGGCCATGAAAAATCCTCCTGGGCCACAATGTAGCGCACCGCGGGGTAGATTTAAGCTCACCCCCGCTTCGGCTCGCGGCTGAGGCCCCGGGCGTCGAGCGCGGCGAGGTAGTCGGCCCAGCGCTTATCGTGCTCGACCCCGAGCTGGTAGAAATAATCCCAGGAATAGATCCCGGTATCGTGCAGATCGTCGAACTTGATGCGCACCGCGTAATTGCCGACCGGTTCGAGATCGAGGATCCCGACATGGGCACGTTCGCCGATGATCGTCTTCTGCCCCGGGCCGTGGCCCTGCAATTCGGCCGAGGGGCTCTCGACCCGCAGATATTCGGCCGGCAGGCTGAAGCGCTTGCCGTCGTCGAATTCGATGTCGAGGCGCTTTTCCGCCTTTCTCAGGCGCAGCTCGACCGGCCATGGCGCGGTCTTGCCGGCGCTCACGGCGGCGGCAGGCGCCCCGGCGCCTTCTCGCTGCCGCTCTCCTCCGGGCGCAACGCTCGGGCCTCGTCGACCAGCATGATCGGGATGCCGTCGCGGATCGGGTAGGCGAGCCCGGCTTCCTCGCTGATCAGCTCCTGCGCCGCGCGGTCATAGCGCAGCGGCGCCTTGGTCAGCGGACAGACCAGGATCTCGAGGAGTTTCGGGTCGATATCGGAGGGTTCTTCCATCGCGGCCTCGCATTCATCCTTTAGTGGCGCGTGCCGCCGCCGCTGCTTTCCTCTGCCGTCGGCTCGATCGCGGCCATCTCGACCAGCGTCGTCAACAGCCGCGCCCGCTCGTCGGGATCGGCGGCTTCGAGCAATGCCTGCTTCTCGCTCGGCGCGAACGGGCAGGCCATCGCCAGCGAGGTGACCAGATACTCGCCTGGCGCCTTCTCGATCGCCTCAAAATCGGCCGAGATCTGCCGCGTTGCGAAATAGCTCTTGAGCCCGCGGATCAGGCGCTCGCGGTCGAAGTCGGGCTTGCCGGGCCGCTCGCGGTCATGCGCGAAGGGCCGCCAGTCGGGGACGACCCGGCGGTAGCCGTCCAACAGCGGCAATTCCTCGCGAATGCGGAACCGCGACACGCCGGTCAGGGTGATCAGAAAGCGCCCGTCGTCGGTCTCGCTGAACTGGGTCAGGCGGCCGGCACAGCCGATCGGATAGACCGGCGGGTTCATGCTGTCGACGCCGGGGCCGCCCCCGGGATGGTCCTTTGGGTGGTCCTTTGGATGGTCCTTTGGCAGATCGCTCGGCTGGACCATGCCGATCAGGCGCTCGCCGCCGAGCGCGTCGCGCGTCATCGCCAGATAGCGCGGCTCGAAGATGTTGAGCGGGAGCCGTCCGCGCGGCAGCAGCAGCACGCCGCTCAACGGAAAGATCGGCAATATGTTCGGTAGCGCGATCTCTTCCCGCGGGCCCGGCCGGTCGCTCATGGTGCGCCAATCCCCATTGACCGCCTCCTCACGAGAACATCAGCGACGACAGCCGGCGCCGCGCGCTCAAGGTCAGCGGGTCGGTCGCGCCCATGACCTCGAAGAATTTGACCAGCTGGCGCCGCGCCGCCTGCTCGTCCCAGTTGCGGTCGCGCTTGAACAGGGTCAACAGCTCGTCGATTGCGATCTCGCGCTCGCCCGAGCCAAAGAGCGCGGTCGCCAGCTCGAGACGTGCTTCGTGATCGTCCGGGTTGTGCTCGATCCGGGCGCGCAGCTTGCCGACCGAGCCCATCGCCTTCTGCGCCTGCTCGGCGAGTTCGAGCGCCGAGCGCGCCGCCGCGATCTCGGCATGCTTGGCGATCTCCTTCGTTGCGCCGTCGAGCACCTGCTGCGCCTTGTCGAGATCGCCCTGCGCGATCCGTGCGCGCGCCAGCCCGGCGATCGCCTCCGGGTTCTCCTTCTCGCGTTGCAGGATCTGCGAATAGAGCGCCGCCGCGCTGGCATGGTCGCCCGCCTGCGCGGCTTCCTTGGCCATCGTCATCGCCTGTTCGATCGGCGAAGGCCCGGCGGCCGCGCCGCCGAGGCGCTCGACGAACTGGCGGACCTGGCTTTCCGGCTGGGCCCCGACAAAGCCGTCGACCGGCCTGCCCTCCTTGAACGCATAGACCGCCGGGATCGACTGGATGCGCATCTGCTGCGCTATCTCCGGGTTCTCGTCGATGTTGAGCTTGACCATGCGCACCGCGCCATTGGCCGCGCGCACCACCTTTTCGAGGATCGGCCCGAGCTGCTTGCAGGGCCCGCACCACGGCGCCCAGAAATCGACGATGACCGGCTGCTCGAATGACGC
>JBGPTQ010000343.1:0-3382 GCA_041490725.1 Allostellaceae bacterium
ATCGCCGCCGAGGAGATCGACCCCGAAGCGAGCCTGGTCTTCGGCGAGGCCCGCGGCAAAGCGCGCCACCCACTCCTCGCCGAGCGTCGCCGGCAATGCCGTCGCCAATAGGTAATGCAGCGGGCGCGCGCCCATCGCGGCGAGGTCGGACAGGTTGACCCGCAACAGCTTGCGCGCGACCAGGTCCGGCGGATCCTCGGTCAGATAATGCACGCCCTCGACGATCGCATCGACGGTGACGACGAGCCGATGCCCGGGGGCGCAATCGACGAGCGCCGCGTCGTCCTTGAGGCCAAGCCCGCCCGGCCCGGCGAGCGGGGCAAAGAAGTGCCGGATGCGGCCGAACTCGCCGAGCCCCCCTGGGCTCGCAATGCCGCTCACCGCCGCCTACAGATCGGTGCCGCGCAAGGTGCGGGCGAGGCGGTCGAGAACCCCGTTCGCCAGCCCCGGTTCCTTGCCGGTGAAGAAGGCGTAGGCGATGGCGACATATTCGCTCATCGTCACCCGCGGCGGAATGTCAGGCCGGTGCACCAGCTCATAGGCGCCGGCCTCGAGGATCAGCCGCAACAGCGTCTCCAGCCGCGACAGCGGCCACTCCTCGCTGAGCGCCGCCGAGAGTGTCTCGTCGAGCCGCTCGCGGTCCGCGGCGACGCCGCGAACGATGTCGGCGAACAATGCCTCATCCGCCTCGCCGTAGAGATCGCCATCGATCTCGCGGCCGAGTCGATCGCGCACGAACTCGCGGATCGCCGCCTCCGTCCCGAGGCCGGGGTTCAGCTCCAGCTGATAGAGCGCCTGCACCGCGCCGAGCCGGGCGATGCTGCGGCGCCGCGCGCCGCCGCTCTGGCGCGGCGCGCCTTCGGCCGTGCTCGCCGCGCTCACCCTTCGTTTCCTCGGAAGTGGCGCTTCAGCTCAATGAGCGCGAGGCAGGCGCGGACCGCCTCACCGCCCTTGTCGCGCCCATCGGGAGCGGCGCGCACCAGCGCCTGCGCCTCGTTCTCGACGGTCAGGATGCCGAACCCGATTGCGAGCCCGTCGCGCACGGCCAGATCCTGCATGCCGCGCGCGCTCTCGGCGCAAACGTGATCGTAATGGGTGGTCTCGCCGCGGATCACGCAGCCGAGCCCGACAAACCCGTCAAAGCGCCCGCCGGCCTTGGCCGCCAGCGCGATCGCCGCGGGGATCTCGAAGGCGCCGGGCACCGTCACGGCTTCGCACGTCGCGCCGGAAGCGGCGACGGCACGCTCGGCGCCTTCGCGCAGCAGCGCGGACAGGTGAGCGTAGTAGGGCGCCACGACGAGCAGCAGGTGGGGGGCTCGGTTCATGTCAGCTCTGCTCCGGATTGCCGTGTTCCGAATTGGTTGGGCGCGTCCCGAGCAGCCGGGCGACATAGCGCGCGATCGGATCGATCTCGAGGTTCAGGCGCTGCCCGGGCCGGGCCTCGCCAAGGCTGGTATGCGCCAACGTATAGGGGATGATGTTGACGCCAAATTGATGGTTCGCGACCTCGTTGACCGTGAGGCTGACGCCATCAAGCGCGACCGAACCTTTGGAGGCGATATAGGGCATCAGCGCTGCCGGCGCTTCGATGACGAGACGCACCGACTCGCCCTCCGGCCGGCAATCAATGAGCCGCGCGACGCCGTCGACATGCCCGGAAACGATATGGCCGCCGAGCTCGTCGCCAAGGCGCAGCGCGCGTTCGAGGTTGATCTGCGTGCCCTCGGCCCAATCGCCCAAATTCGAACATGCCAGCGTCTCGGCCGAGGCCTCTACCGAAAACGCCCCCTTCTCGACCGCGACGACGGTAAGGCACGGTCCCGAACAGGCAATCGAGGCGCCGAGCGGGATATCGGCGCTGTCGTATGCGGTCGCGATCGTCGCCTCCAGGCCGCCCTCGGCTCCGGGCGCGCGGCGCAGCCGGCGCACCCGGCCGACATCGGTGATGATTCCGCTGAACATGGTCGTAAGCTAGGATTCCGCCCGGCGATTAGCCAGCGCGTTTCACGCATGCGCTCTCGGCATGATCGGCGCGGATGACGGCGTTGGGCGATGCCTGGAGCCCCGCGGGAGGAGTGGGGCGCGCCGCCGGATGCCTGACCTGACGGCGGCGAGTCCGCGAGCTATCGCAATGACGCTGAGATCCGGTTAAGCTGCATTCCAGGCCGGTCGCGCGGAGCTTGCCCGCAGCGATAAGCATTTCTTAACCGTTTTTGCTAATACTCGTTAACGACGACGGCGCGAAACCGCCGGCAGTCCCCTCGGGGAGGTTTTTGATGCGCGTTTTGCTGGTTGAGGACGATGCCGCGACCGCGGCAAGCATCGAGCTGATGCTGAAGCGGGAAAGCTTCATCTGCGATACCACCGATCTCGGCGAGGATGGTCTGGAAATCGGCAAGCTATACGATTACGACATCATCATTCTGGATCTGATGCTGCCCGACATCGACGGTTACGAAGTGCTGCGCCGGCTGCGCGCGGCCCGGGTGCGGACCCCGATCCTGATCCTGTCGGGTCTCAGCGAGCTCGATCACAAGCTCAAGGGCCTCGGCTTTGGCGCCGACGACTTCCTGACCAAGCCGTTTGATCGGCGCGAGCTGATCGCGCGGATCCAGGCGATCGTTCGCCGCTCGAAAGGTCACTCCGAATCGACCATCCGCACCGGCAAGCTGGTGGTCAATCTCGACAGCCGCCTCGTCACGGTCGAGGATCATCCGCTGCACCTCACCGCCAAGGAATACGGCATTCTTGAGCTGTTGAGCCTGCGCAAGGGGACGACGCTGACCAAAGAGATGTTCCTCAATCACCTGTACGGCGGGATGGACGAGCCGGAGCTCAAGATCATCGACGTCTTCGTCTGCAAGCTGCGCAAAAAGCTCGCCCAGGCGACCGGCGGCGAACACTACATCGAGACGGTATGGGGCCGCGGCTATGTGCTGCGCGATCCCGTCGAAGCGGTGCCCGAACTGCACTCGGCCTGACATCCATGCCGTCACCCCCGCGAAAGCGGGGGTCCAGGGCAAGCGACGCGAGTTTGGGGCTCTGGATTCCCGCGTTCGCGGGAATGACAATTCCTAAAAGGCGGCGGTACTGAGCCGAAACCCGCCCGGGTGATCGGCAACGATGACGCGCCAACCCTGCGCTTCGGCGAGCAATCCGGCGAAATATCCGCCAACCGTGCGCGAGGTCAGCTCGCCGCTTGAGACGGCCAGAATCAGCGCGGCGCGGATCTGCGGCGATGGGCCGGGGCCGGGGCCGGTTGCTTCGATCTCCGGCCCAACCGTGCCGGTGCTCAGAACGACCCGCCCGCCGCGGGGCAGGCCCTCGCCGGCGAGGGCCAGCATCGCGCAGGCCAGCTGCTGCTGATCGAGCGATAATGCCC
>JBGPTQ010000344.1:0-3370 GCA_041490725.1 Allostellaceae bacterium
GGCGATGGCGTCGATCAGCTGCGGCGTCTCGAAGGCGCGGGCGATACCGTCATGCTGCAGGATGTAGCGTTCGGTCGACACGCTTTCCGAAACATCGATCGCCAGGACCAGCGCGACCGCCGCCGCCTGCGCCGGCGACGCGCCGGCCATGACAAGGAGGAAGGCAGCTGACGCCAGCCGCATCGGTCACCAGGGGCGCGAATGCTCGGCGCAGGTCACGGTTCCCAGGGGCGTTCCGGGGCGCGGCGCCGCGACCAGCTTACCGCCGGCCGCCGTGCCGGGCTATAAGCTGACATTGCGAAGACTGGTCCGGGAATGAGGTCCGGAAGCGATCCGGCAATCCCGGCCCGGATCGACCCCGCTCCGCGAAGTCCGGACCTGCCCGTCTGCAATTCAAAAGTCATGCCAACCGGAAACCCCCTCAACCGCAACCGACCGAAGGCTTCGATGACCGATCCATCCGGAAAAAAACCGTTCGCCGGCATCCGCATTCTCGATTTCACCCGCTATCTCGCCGGGCCGTTCGGGACCTATCAGCTCGCCCTGCTCGGCGCCGATGTGATCAAGATCGAGCCGAAAGCGGGCGACGACATGCGCCATTCGCAGCTGAGCCCGGAATGGGCGGCGAAGGGTCTGGGCCCCTCCTTTCTCGGCATCAACGCGAACAAGCGCAGCCTCTGCCTCGACCTGACCAAGCGACAAGCCGTCGAAATCGTCAAGAAGCTCACCGCAGGGGCAGATGTTGTCTGGGAGAATTTCCGCCCGGGCGTCATGGAGCGCTTCGGGCTCGGTTATGAGGTGCTGCGCGCGATCAACCCCGGGCTGATCTATTGCGCCGTCTCGGGCTTCGGCCAGAACGGTCCGGAGCGGGGCACCGCCGCGTTCGACGGCAAGTTGCAGGCGATGTCGGGCATCATGTCGATCACCGGCCACGCCGAGATGGGCCCGACCCGCGCCGGCTTCGCGCTGTGCGACACGATCGGCGGGATGACCGCGGCGTTTGCCGTGGCGAGCGCGCTCTTCCAGCGCAGCCATAGCGGCACCGGCCAGTTCGTCGACGTGGCGATGCTCGACGCGGCATTGAGCTTCCTCGCGCCGCAGGTCGCCGAATATACGGTCACCGGGCACAAGCATAAGCAGTTCGGCAATCTCTCGACCACCGGCAAGGTCACCGGCAACCGCTTCAAGGCCGGCGACGGCGATCTGATGCTGGCGGTGATGACCGAGAAGCAGTTCGCCAACCTGATGCGCGGGCTGGGGCGGGCGGACACGCTCGACGATCCGCGCTTCGCCGATTGGCCGAGCCGCAGCGCCAACGAACCGGCGCTGCGCGCGATCATCGAGGAGGCGCTGGCCGGCACCGACGCCAAGACCTGGGAAACGCGGCTGACCGCGGCCGATGTGCCGTGCGCCGGTATCTGGGCGATCTCCGAGATCGTGCACCATCCGCAGCTCGCGCACCGCGAGGTCTTGCAGCACGTCGCTTCGCAATACGGTGAGCTGACCCTCGCCGGCTCCGGCTTCCGCCTCGAACACGACGGCGGCGGCATCGACCGCCCGCCGCCTGCGCTCGGCGAGCATAGCAATGAGGTGCTCGCCGAGATCGGCTACGATTCAGACGAGATCGCGGCGCTGCGCGAGGAGGGGGTGGTGTGATCGGCCGCCGAAATCAATTCTGCTCCCTGGTCGCGGTGAAGCGGATCGCCGGCCATTCGTCGATCGTGGTGCGCAAATCCCAGGCATTGCGGGCGAGGAAAATGGGCACGCCGTCGTGGTCCTCGGCGAGCGCGGCGCCGTTCTTGGCGCGGAAGCGGTCGAGTTCGGCGCGCTCGGCGTCGAGCCAGCGGGCCGCCTCATAGGGGGCAGCCTCGAGCCTTGTGGCAAGGCCGTATTCCGCCTCGAGCCGGGCCTGCAAGACATCGAGCTGCAAGGCACCGACGACGCCGATGATCCAGTCGCTGCCGTTTTCCGGCTTGAACACGCGGGTCACCCCTTCTTCGGCGAGCTGCGTCAGTGCGTGGCGCAAATGCTTCGAGCGCATCGGGTCCTCGATGCGCACCCGGCGCAGGATCTCGGGGGCAAAGCTCGGCAGCCCGGTGACCCGGATCTCGGCGCCCTCGGTCAGCGTGTCGCCGAGGCGCAGGCTGCCGTGGTTGGGAATGCCGATGATGTCGCCGGGCCAGGCCTCTTCGGCGAGATTGCGCTCGCGCGCCAGAAACAGCACCGGGTTCTGCACCGTCAGCGGCCGGCCGCTGCGCAAATTCTTCAGCTTCATGCCGCGGCGGAAATGTCCCGAGCACAGGCGCACAAAGGCGATGCGGTCGCGGTGCTGTGGGTCGATATTGGCCTGCACCTTGAACACAAACCCGGCAACCGCCTCTTCCTCGGGCATAACCGGATGCGGCCGGGCAGGTTGCGGCCGCGGCGGCGGAGCCAGCTCGGCGACCCCGCGCAACAATTCGCGCACCCCGAAATTGTGCAGCGCGCTGCCGAAGAAGACAGGCGTCAGGTGCCCCTCGCGGAACGATCCCAGGTCAAAGGGCGGGCACAGGCCGCGCGCCATCTCGACCTGCTCGCGCAGGGTGGCGATCGCTTGCGCCGGCAATCGGCGCTCTAGCATCGGGTCGTCGAGCCCGCGGCATCGGATCGGCTCGACCAGCTCCCCGCCAAGGCCGCGCTCGAACAGCAGCAGCGCATCGCCAAACACATCGTAGCTGCCGAGGAAATCGCGCCCCATGCCGATCGGCCAGCTCGCCGGCGTCGTATCGAGCGCGAGGGTCTGCTCGATTTCGTCGATCAGGTCGAACGGGTCGCGGCTCTCGCGGTCGAGCTTGTTGATGAAGGTAATGATCGGCACGTCGCGCAGCCGGCACACCTCGAACAGTTTTTTGGTCTGCTCCTCGATGCCGCGCGCGGCGTCGATCACCATGATTGCGCTGTCGACCGCGGTCAGCGTGCGATAGGTGTCCTCGCTGAAATCCTGGTGGCCGGGTGTGTCGAGCAGGTTGAAGACGAGCCCCTGATGCTCGAAGGTCATCACCGCCGAGCTGACCGAGATCCCGCGCTCGCGCTCGATCGCCATCCAGTCGGAGCGCGCCCGCCGGCGCTCGCCGCGCGCCTTCACTTCGCCGGCGAGCTGAATGGCGCCGCCGAACAACAGCAGCTTTTCGGTCAGCGTCGTCTTGCCGGCATCAGGGTGCGAGATGCTCGCGAAGGTGCGCCGGCGCGCGATCTCGTCGGGAAGCGTGGCCATGAACCCGGTACGGAAGCTGCGGGGATTGCCCCCTATATGTAGCGTCGCTCGCGCCTTTCCAACTCCATGACGGTGTCGTCCCGGCAAGCTGTAGGATGGGTTGAGCAACGCGAAACC
>JBGPTQ010000345.1:0-3368 GCA_041490725.1 Allostellaceae bacterium
CGTGTGGACCCTGCACTCGTTCTGGTATCCCGAGGCGCTGAAGGCGTTCACCGCGGTTACCGAAGCGGAGCCGAGCTGCGCGATGGGCTATTGGGGCATCGCGATGAGCCACTGGTACCCGCTGTGGTTTCCGCCCAGCCCTGCAGCATTGAAGGCGGGCTCGGACGCGGTCGCGAAGGCGATCGCCGCGCCGCCGAAAACCGAGCGCGAGAAGGACTACATCGCGGCGATCGCGGCCTTCTACCGCGACAGCGACAAGCTCGATCATCGTACCCGAGCCGTCGCCTACGAGAAGGCGATGGAGCAGGTCCACCTGCGCTACCCCGAGGATCGCGAGGCCGGGGTGTTCTATGCGCTTGCCCTGAATGCGGCGGCGCTGCCCACCGACAAGACCTATGCCAATCAGCGCAAGGCGGCGAAAATCCTCGATAAGGTCTGGGTCGAGCAGCCCAATCATCCCGGCGTCGTGCACTACCTGATCCACAGCGACGATTCGGCGCAATTTGCCGAAGCAGGCCTGCCCGCGGCGATTGCCTACGCCAAGATCGCACCCGAGGTGCCGCATGCGCTGCACATGCCCTCGCACATCTTCACCCGGCTGGGGTTATGGCAGCAATCGATCGAGTCGAACCGCGCCGCGCATGGCGTGGCGCTCGCCTATGTGCGAAAGACCCTGGGAGAGGGTGCCTTTGACGGGGAAACCGTCCACACCATGGACTATCTCGAATACGCCTACTTGCAGACCGGACAGGATGGCAAGGCGAAAGAGGTCGTCGATGAACTGACCGGGTTTCGCCAGAGCGCCGCCGCGAACCTGCCGATCGCCTACGCCGTCGCCGCGATCCCGGTGCGCTTTGTGCTCGAACGCCGCGACTGGCACGCCGCCGCGGCCCTGGCGACGCCGGCGATCGGGTTTCCGTTGGACAAGTTCCCATGGGCCGAAGCGATGATCTCGTTCACCCGTGCGCTCGGCACGGCGCGCACCGGCGATGTCGCCACCGCGCAGGCGGAAATCGCCAAGCTGCAATCGTTCGAGGACAAGCTATTGCAGGCCAAGGACTCGTACTGGGCCAACCAGGTCAAGGTCCAGCGCCTGGGGGCGGCGGGCATCCTCGCGCATGTCCAGGGCGACGACAAAAAAGCGGTCGAGCTGGCGCGCGCGGCGGCCGATCTCGATGCGACGATGGACAAGCATCCGGCGACCCCCGCCGCGGTCCTGCCGGCGCGCGAGCTGCTGGCCGACCTGCTGCTCGAACTCAAAGACCCGGGCGCGGCATTGCAGGAGTACGAGCTGTCGCTGCGCACCGAGCCCAACCGCTTCCGCAGCATCCTCGGGAAGGCGCGCGCCGCCAAGCAAGCGGGCGACCTGGCGGCATCGCGCGACGCCTATCAGCAGCTGGTGGCGCTGAGCGGGCAGGCCGAAGCCGAGCGCCCCGAACTGTCGGAGGCCAAAGCCTTCCTGACGAATTGACGCCGGCGGGCCGGACCTCGCCGCTCAGAGACAGCTGCGCATCGCCGCGGCGCGCTCGCTCGCGGCGGCGGTCATAAAGCTCAGATCGCTGCCGGGCAGCACCAGGCGCACGCCCATGCCGATATAGCGGCGCAGCAGGGCCTCGTCGGCGATGCCGCCAACCCCGGCGAACTTGCTCTGCACCCGGCAGGCATCGCAGACGGTCTGGTAGGCGGCGGCGATGCGCTCGTCGGCAAAGCCGCCGGGGATACCCAGCTCCATCGCCAGATCATTGGTGCCGATCAGCAATGAGTTGATGCCCGGCACGGCGGCGATCGCCGCGGCGTTGGCGATCGCGGTCGGGGTTTCCAGCATGACGATGACGAGGGTGGCGGCATTGATCGCCGCGCAGGTCTCTGCCAGGCCCACCTTGGCATAGCCGAAATGCGGCAGCCCGCCGGCCACCGAGCGATGCCCCTGCGGCGGATAGCGCAATGCCTGCGCGATCGCGCGCGCCTCTTCCGGGGTGTCGACATGCGGCACCACGATGCCGAGCCCGCCGCCGTCGAGGAACCGGGTCGCCATCCACAATTGCCCGGCGGGCACGCGGGCGACCGGGGCGATCCCGGCGCCGAGCGCGGCGACCGCGATCTGCACCGCGGTGTCGAGGTCCATCGAATTGTGCTCGAGATCGAGAAACAGCCAGTCATAGCCGCAGGATTTCATGATCGGCGCGATGTCGACCGTGCGCGCCTGGCGCAGGATGATCCCGAGCGCCAACTCGCCGGCATCGAGCCGGTCGCGCGCGGCATTGCGCAAAGTCGCGGCCATGGTTTTCTCCCTCCGAATTTTCGCCGCCGCGATCCTACGCGGCCCCGCGATCCCCGTCACGACGCGCTAGGTCGCGCCCGCCATCGGCGATACCGTAGGTCCGAATAGAGGGAGGGGAACATGCCCGAGCGCAATCGACAAATCGTGCTGAAGCGGCGGCCGAATGGCCTGCCGGTGCCCGAGGATTTCGCGATCGTCGAGGGCCCTCTGCCCGAGCCCGGCGAGGGCGAGGTTGTGCTGCGCGGCATCTACCTCTCGCTCGACCCCTATATGCGCGGTCGCATCAGCGGTGTGCGCTCCTATGCGCGACCGACGGAGATCGGCGAGGTCATCGAGGGCCGCGTCGTCGGCCAGGTCGTGCGCTCGCGCGACCCGGCCTTCCGCGACGGCGACTTTGCGTCAGGCGGTTTTGGCTGGCAGCTCTTCAGCGCCGTTGCGGCGAGCGGCCTCTTAAAGCTCGATTCCTCGGAGGCGCCGATCTCGACCGCGCTCGGCATCCTCGGCATGCCGGGCATGACCGCCTATATCGGCCTCTCCGACATCGGCCAGCCCAAGGCAGGCGAAACGGTGGTCATCTCGGCCGCCTCGGGCGCGGTCGGCGCGGTCGCCGGACAGCTCGCCAAGCGGGCGGGTGCGCGGGTCGTCGGCATCGCCGGCGGGGCGGAGAAATGCCGCTATGTCGGGGAGGCGCTCGGCTTCGATGCGGCGATCGACCATCGCGGCCCCGATCTCGGCGCTGCGCTCGACGGCGCCTGCCCCAACGGCATCGACGTCTATTTCGAGAATGTCGGCGGTGCGGTGCAGGAGGCGGTATTTCCACGCCTCAACGATTTCGCCCGCATGGTCATGTGCGGCATGATCGCCGAATACAACGACACGAACCCGCGCCCCGGCCCCAATCTCGGCGCGGTGGTGAGGAAGCGCCTCAAGATCCAGGGCTTCATCGTCGGCGACCAGCGCCATCGCTACGGTGAGTTCCGCACCATGGCGGCGCCCTTGGTGCAGGGCGGCCAGCTCAAATACCGCGAGGACATCGTCGATGGCCTGGAGTGCGCGCCGGAAGCCTTCATCGGCCTCCTCCAGGGGC
>JBGPTQ010000346.1:0-3366 GCA_041490725.1 Allostellaceae bacterium
GCCGATGCCCCATATTGATGCACCAACGCTCTCTTCGCCGCGCGGACGGAGATGACCATGTCGAGACGATCGCCCCAAAAGCCCTTGCTCGGGCACATCCTGCAGTGGCGCATTCTGCTGTCGCTGGTTTTCTGCCTGACCCTGGCGCTCGCGCCGAGCCTCGCCGAGGCGCGCGCCGGCAGCTCTTCTTCCGGCGCAGGCTCCAGCATGGGCAGCCGCGGGACGCGCACCTTCGAGAATAACAGTGCCGCACCGGTCACCCGGAGCATGACCCAGACGCCGCAGGCGACCAGCCCGCTCTCCGCCGCCGGCGCTTATGGCGGCGGCAGCTTCTTCCAGCGCCACCCGTTCATGAGCGGGCTCGCAGGCGGTTTCCTCGGCTCGATGCTGTTCAGCAGCCTCGGCGGTGGCATCGGCGGTCTGGGCCATGTGTTCGGCGGGTTGCTGACGATGCTGATCATCGGGCTCCTGATCTTTTTCGTCATCCGGCTGTTCAGCGGTCGCGGCTTCTCCTTCGCCGGGGCCGGGGGTGGGACACCGCGCTCGGTCGGCGCGGCGGCCGCGCCGCGGCCGCAACAGTATCGCGGTCACGACACCACCGTCGGCGACGCCGATCTCAATGCCTTCCAGTCGATCCATGGCGCGGTCCAGGAGGCCTGGGGCCGCGCCGATCTTGGAAAGCTGCGCCAGCTTATGACGCCCGAGATGCTGAGCTATTTTTCGGAGGAGCTGACCCGCAACGCGAGCCAAGGCGTGCAGAACAACGTCTCGGATGTCCGCCTCTTGAAGGGCGAGATCAGCGAAAGCTGGGAGGAGGGCGACCTGCAATACGCCACCGCCTATATGCGCTGGAGCGCGATCGACAATGTCGTGCGCCTCGGCCGCTCGCCGGGCCAGCCCGATTACCTGGTCAGCGGCGACCCGAAAACGCTGACCGAGGCGGAAGAGGTGTGGACCTTTGTCCGGCGCCGCGGCGGCAACTGGCTGCTCTCCGCCGTCCAGCAGGTGTGAGGGTGTTGATGGGCTTCGCGTTGCTCAGCCCATCCTACGGATCGGTGCTGTAGGATGGGTTGAGCGCAGCGAAACCCATCGTCTCAAGGCCAGGCGGCCTCGGGCGGCAATGACATCAGGATTGCCTCGACATTGCCGCCGGTCCTTAGGCCGAACCTTGTGCCGCGGTCGTACAGCAGGTTGAATTCGACATAGCGGCCGCGGCGCACGAGCTGGTGGCGGCGCTGTTCCACCGTCCACTTCCGGTTCATCCGCGCCCGCACGATCGCCGGAAAGACCGCGAGGAACGCCTCGCCGACCGCCGCGACAAAGGCGAAGTCGCGTTCCCAGTCGCCGCTGTCGAGATCGTCGAAAAAGATCCCGCCCGCGCCACGCGGCTCGCCGCGATGGGGCAGATAGAAATACTCGTCGCACCAGGCTTTGAAGCGGGCGTGGCACTGGGGATCGTAGCTGCCGCAGGCCGCGGCCAGAGCCGCATGGAATTGTTCGGCGGCCGCGGGATCGGGGTAGATCGGGGTGAGGTCGGCGCCGCCGCCGAACCAGGATTTGCGCGTAATGACGTGCCGCGTGTTCATATGCGCAGCCGGCACCAGCGGCGAGCGCATGTGGGCGACCAGCGAGATGCCGCTCGCCCAGAACCGCGGATCTTCAGCGGCCCCGGGAATCTCGCCCCGGAACTCCGGCGCGAACTCGCCGAAAACGGTCGAGAAATTGACTCCGACCTTCTCGAACACCCTTCCATGCATGACCGCCATCGTGCCGCCGCCGCCGCCCGGCCGCCGCCAGTCGGTGCGCACGAAGCGGCCAGGGATCAGCGTGCTCGAATCGGGGCCGGCATAATCATCCTCGACCGCCTCGAAGGCGGCGCAGATCCGCTCGCGCAGCGCCTCGAACCACGCCGTGGCGCGCCGTTGCCGATCCGATGGTGGCGCAGTTTCAGCTGTTTCGTCCGGTATGGCCATTCTTGCCCCGAAGATTCGAAATGAACTCGTTCCACCAATTTATTCTCGTCCGCCACGCGACTGTCGAGTTACGCAAGCTTGGTTGCAATTGAGTACCCGGCCGGAATTCGAGATACCCCGTGGCCGGGCTTGTCCTGGACAGGCCCGGGCAAGGGGATTTTCTGGTGCTGATTTCGGTACAACAGTCGCCGCAGGGCTCAACCGAACAGCCGTGGGACAAGCTCGGGCAAGGGGATTTTGGTAAGGCCCAGGTCGTCGCGGAAGAAGGGCGTCCCCGGGCGCCCTTTTTATGTCGGCCGCGGCGATCCCGCAGGCAGGCTCAGGGTCTGTCCGGAAATAACTGCACCGTTTGGACCGCGGCCGTCCCGGCCGCATGCGGGCGGGGACGCCCGCGGTCCGAGCACTGCCGCTTGCCGCAGCCGATTCGATAATTTGCCGACGGGTCCTTAGCGCTGTCGCCAAGCCGCCTCGTTTCGCGCGGTGTTGTCGCGCGGGGGCAGCGGCATGCGCGCTTCCAACCGTTCGAGCTCGATTCGGGTGCGGGCGCCGGCGCGCAGCAATCGGTCGGTGGCTTCGCGCAATGCCGCCCGGCTCTCCTGCGTGTCTTGCACCAGCGCCGCGTCAAATGCCGCGAGGAAGGCGGTTATGTCGCCGTCCACCCGCGCGCGCAGGTCTTTGTCGATATACGACCCGGCGCCGTCCTTGCGATGGGCCCCATCGCTACCGGTTTGCTGAACCGGACCGTAATAAGCGGTGGGCCGTGCATCCGAAAAGCCGGTTTCCCGGGCGCCGTCTTGGCCGCGATCCGGCGGAGCGGGGCTGTGTTGCAATCCCGGGTTCGCCGGCGGCGCGAGGCGTTCGCCGACGGTTTGGTAGGGGGGAGGGTGGCCGTCGCCCGCGAGATTTTGCCGCTCCGCGGGATGGTGTTCGGCCGGAGACGTCCCGCCATTGCCTTGTGGGGCATTGCCGAGCGAGAGGTGCAAGGTGCGGCGCTGATCGCTGTCTGCCTGTCCGGCCGGAGCGGGTGACGCCGGCGGCCGTTGCAAGGGGAGCGCGGCGCGCGGCGCCATGCCCGGCGGGGTATGGCGCTCGCCTGCGCCATTGCGGTCGAACCCGTTCGGCTCGGGCGGCCAAATCTCGTCGCGGCGATCGCTCGGTTGGCCATTTGCCGGTGGTGCGCGGGCAACTTGCGATTGGGCATTGCTGCTCAGCGCCGGCTCGCTCGCCGGGGCCTTGATCAGTTGCGCCGCTGTCGCGCTCGGCGCCTGTGGCGGCGTTTCTGTGCCGGGCTGTCGCGCGCGGCTCCGGCTCACGACGTAACTGATTGCCGGCGGCGAACAGTCGTAAGTTCGCGCGATGCTCGCCAGCGTCTCCCCCGAATCATATCGGGCCA
>JBGPTQ010000347.1:0-3359 GCA_041490725.1 Allostellaceae bacterium
CGCGCCGGCGGGTCTGCGGGTCCATCTGGTCGAGCGGCACCCCGAAGACTTCGCTCGCGGTCAGCGCGTGGATGTCGTGGCCCTCCTGGAAGGCGCGCTTCAATTCGGCGATATCGGCGACATGGGCCGCCAGGCGCAACTCGATCTGGCTGTAATCGGCCGAGAGCAACAAATGCCCGGGCTCGGCGACAAAGGCATGGCGGATCTTGCGCCCTTCCTCGGTGCGGATCGGGATGTTCTGGATGTTGGGCTCGGATGAGGAAAGCCGCCCGGTCGCCGTCGCGGCCAATGCGAACGAGGTATGGACGCGGCCGGTCTTGCTGTCGATCTGTTCCCCGAGCGCATCGGCATAGGTCGATTTGAGCTTGGTCAACTGGCGCCATTCGAGCACCTGCGCCGGCACCGGATGCAATGGTGCAAGCTGTTCGAGGACCCCGGCGTCGGTGCCGTAGGCGCCGGTCTTGCCCTTCTTGCCGCCGGGGAGCTGGAGCTTCTCGAACAGCACATCGCCCAGTTGCTTGGTCGAGCCGATGTTGAATTCGTTGCCGACATCGCGCCAGATCGTCCGCTCCAGCTCGGCGATGCGGCGGGCAAAATCGCGCGACAATTCGGCGAGCGCGGCGCGGTCGACCTTGACCCCGTGATCCTCCATCGCCGCGACGACGGGCACCAGCGGGCGCTCGATCGTCTCGTAGAACGCGGTCATATGCTCGCGCACGAGGCGCGCCTTTAAGAGCATGTGGAGGCGGAGCGCCGCATCGGCCCGCTCGGCGGCGAAATCGCGCGCCGCCATCGGCGTGACCTCGGCGAAAGAAATCAGGCTCTTGGCGGTGCCGATCAGTCCCTTGACCGGCGCGAGGTCGTGGGCAAAGGCGCGGCGGGTCAGCGCCTCGATGGTGTGCTCGACCTGGCCGCCGTCGAGCACGTAGGACATCAGCATCGTGCAGTCATAGGGCGCTAGCGCGACGCCGTAGCGCCGCAGCAGATGCGCCGCGCCCTTCATGTCGTGGCCGATCTTCAAGACACCAGGGTTTTCCAAGAGCGGTTTGAGGCGCGCCATCGCCTCGTCGAGCGACAGCTTACCCGGGCTCTCCGCCGCGTCGAGCAGCCCGGCCGGGCGATGCCCCAGGGGCAGATAGGCAACCATCCCCGGCATCAGCGCCAGCGCCAGGCCGCACAGCTCGGGCCGCGTCCCGCCGACCGCGCTCGGCGCCGGCCAGATCGCCACTGACCCGGCCTGCTCGGCCGCCTCGATCCAATGCTCGAGGCCTTCGATCGTGTCGACGATCGCATAGCTGCGCGGCGCCGAAAACGGCGGGATCTCGGGGATCACCGGCTCGCTCGGCCCAGCCGCGACGGAAGCTGCTGCGGCCGGGCCGGTGAGACGCTGCGACATCCGCGTCGCCAGCGCGCGGAACTCCATCTTGCCGAGGAACGGCAGCAGCCTGTCGAGATCGATCGGCGTGACCCGCAGGTCGGACAGCGGGCAGGGCAGGGGCACCTCGTCGTCGAGCTTGACCAGCTCCTTCGACAGCCGTGCCTTGGCCTCGTTCTCGATCAGCGATTGCCGCCGCTTCGGCTGTTTGATCTCGTGGCTGTGGGCCAAGAGGGTGTCGAGATCGCCATAGGCGTTGATCAGCTCGGCCGCGGTCTTGACCCCGATGCCCGGGACCCCGGGCACGTTGTCGACGCTGTCGCCGCACAGCGCCTGCACGTCGACGACCTTGTCCGGGCCGACCCCGAATTTCTCGCGCACCTCGGCTTCGCCGATCGGCCGGTTCCGGATCGGGTCGAGCATCGTCACCTTGTGGTTGACGAGCTGCATCATGTCCTTGTCGGAGGAGACGATGGTCACCGTGGCGCCGGCTTCGACGGCATGGCGGGCATAGGTCGCGATCAGATCGTCGGCCTCGAAATCCGGCACGTCGATCCGGCAGACGCCGAACGCCTCGGTGGCCTCGCGCACCAGCGCGAATTGCGGCACGAGGTCGGGCGGTGTCTCGGCGCGGTTGGCCTTGTACTGATCGTAGATGCGGTTCCTAAACGAGCTGCCGGAGTGATCGAACACCACGGCGATGTGGTCGGCATCGGTCTCCGACAACAGTTTGGCGAGCATGTTGCTGAAGCCGAGCACGGCCGCCGTCGGCGTCCCGTCCGAGCGGGTCAGAGGCGGCAGCGCGTGATAGGCGCGAAAGATGAAGCCCGAGCCGTCGATCAGAAAGACGTGATGGGGCGCGGCCGACGGGGCTGGCTTCGGGTCGGCGATCCCGGGGGCGATCCCGGGGGCAATGTCGTTCATGCGGGGCTCCTCTCGGCCGGCGGCTCGCCGTCCGCCCGGGGAACCGCGCGGTTGACGAAGAGGCGCGAGCAATAGGGGCACTCGACGCGGCCCGAAGGCGCGAGGTTCAGGTACACCTTTGGGTGGCCGAGCGCCCCGCCGCCATTGCAGGCGACCACCATCTCGTCGATCTCGATGGTCTCGAAAGGGGTCATCCTCTATCCGGGAGATGGGGCGGGCGCGCCGGGTTGACCACGGGTTTGACCGCCTGCCAGTTGACCGTTTAAGGGGCCGGATGATACGCGTTGCCGCGGGACAATCAATGATCCGCTCTCCGATTGGTGTCGGCCGCAACGCGGCGCCGCGGCGGCGCAGATGGCGGGCCGCGCTGCTCGCGCCCTTGCTGCTGCTCGCGACCTGCGGGCCGGTCGCCGACACCGAGATCCGATTCGCCAGATCGGCGCCGCCGGTTTCTGTCCCCGAGGCGAGCGCACCGGCGCGCTTCACCGAGGGCGCATTCATCGCCGACGACGGCGCCCATTTGCCCCTGCGCAAATGGTTGCCGAGGGGCGGCGTCAAGGCCGTCATCCTCGCGCTGCACGGGTTCGGCGACTACAGCCACGCCTTCGAGATGCCGGCGCAGGTCTGGGCGGAACGCGGCATCGCCACCTATGCCTTCGACCAGCGCGGGTTCGGCGGCGCCCCCGGCCGCGGCTTGTGGGCGGGCGAGGATCGGCTTGCCGTCGACGCCATCACTGCGAGCCGGATATTGCGCCTGGCCTATCCTGGCCAGCCGCTCTACCTGCTTGGCGAAAGCATGGGCGGCGCGGTGGCGATCCGGGCGGTGACCGGAGCCATCGGCGGGGCGACCGCCGGTCCGACCGGGAGCCCGGTGGCCGGTCCCGACGGGGTCATCCTCAGCGCTCCCGCGGTATGGGGCCGCTCGACGATGGATCTCTTGCCGAGGCTCGCGCTGTTCGCCGGGGTCCGCCTCTTTCCGGATATGATCCTGAGCGGCCGCGAGGTGCGCGTCCGGGCCTCCGACAATCTGCCGATGCTGAGGGCGCTGGGGCAGGACCCG
>JBGPTQ010000348.1:0-3335 GCA_041490725.1 Allostellaceae bacterium
CGAGATCATCGCGGTCGAGGTGCCGGGCGGCCGCGCCGGGCCCGTCACGGTTGCCGAGGACGAACACCCGCGGCCGCAGACCGACATGGCGGCGCTGACCAAATTGCGGCCCCTCTTCAAGAACGGCGTCACCACCGCCGGCAACGCCTCGGGCATCAATGACGGCGCGGTGGCGATGATCGTCGCCAGCAGGAAGGCCGGTGATGCCGCCGGGGCGCGGCCGATCGCCCGCATCCTGTCGACCGGGGTCGCCGGGGTGGCGCCGCGCATCATGGGCTTCGGCCCGGTGCCGGCGGCGAAAAAGGCGCTCGACCGCGCCGGCCTGACGCTCAAGGATATTGACGTGATCGAGATCAACGAGGCCTTCGCCACGCAGGTGCTGGCCTGCCTGCGCGGGCTCGAATTGTCGTTCGACGACAGCCGGGTCAACCCGAATGGCGGGGCGATCGCGATCGGCCACCCGCTCGGCGCGTCGGGACCGCGCATTGCGCTGACTGCGGCGCGGCAATTGGAGCGCACTGGCGGGCGCTATGCGCTCGTGTCGATGTGCGTCGGCGTCGGCCAGGGCATCGCCATGGTGTTGGAGCGGGTGTAACCGCTCGGATCGCGGGCGTCTCGCCCGCATGCGGCCGGGACGGCCGCGGTCCGAGGGTGGGGTACAGAGAAAACGCCTCCCATATAAGGCGCATGACTTCCGTCCCGACTTTTGCCATCCGGCCGAGCTTTCTCGGGATCGAACGCAGCGATCCCGGAGCGGCGATCTGCGTCGCCGGCATTCCCTATGATCTCGGCACCACGAACCGGCCGGGTGCCCGCTTCGGCCCGGCGGCGATCCGCCAGGCGAGCCGCATGCTGGTCGATGGCGACCACCCGATCGCCTGGTCCAGGCCGGCCGAGCGCGATATCGCCGATATCGGCGATTTTCGCATCGCCCATGGCGACATCGCCGGGTCGCTCGCGGCGATCGAGGCGCAGGCGAGGCCGCTCAACCACCTCGTCGCGCTCGGCGGCGACCACACCGTGACGCTCGGGCTGCTGCGCGCGCTGGCGTCGCGCCGCGGGCCGTTGGCGCTGGTGCATTTCGACGCGCATGTCGACACTTGGCCCGATGGCTTCGGCCAGCGTTTCGGACATGGCTCGCCCTTTTACCACGCGATCGAGGAGGGCCTGATCGATCCGCGCCGCACCGTGCAGATCGGCATCCGCTCGCCGATGGACAGGTCGGTGCATGACTGGACCGTCGGCAAGGGCGTCACGATCCTCTTTGCCGAGGCGGTGCATGAGAAGGGACCGCAGACCGCGGCCGAGCGCATCCGCGAGGTCGTCGGCGATAGGCCCGCCTATCTCAGCTTCGACATCGACGCGCTCGACCCGGCCTTTGCGCCGGGCACCGGCACCCCGGAGATCGGCGGGCTTTTTACCTGGCAGGCGCAGGCGATCCTGCGCCGCCTCGCCGGCCTCGACTTCGCGGGGATGGATGTCGTCGAGGTGTCGCCCCCCTACGATCACGCCGAGATCACCGCGCTCGCCGCGGCGACCTTCGTCTGGGAATACCTCGCGCTCCTGGCGCCGCGCGCAAGTCTCTGAGCCGACAAAAATTCTTGCATTGCCGACGGCGCGGCCCATTTACCGCAGCGACGCAATCGCACGTGCCTAGAACCCCGCTTTCCCCCCAAAGGGGTGCCAGGGGGGTGCTGCTACGACGTAACGCGTCTCTTTCGGCAGAGCCGGTCACAAGTGGGCCGGCATCCTTAAGGGAAACGGATATGTTGGCCGCCCCGCGCGTTGCGCAACGAAGACCTCGCATGATCGTCTGACGCTTCGGGGCGCTGTCGCCCCTAAGCGCCAGTCACCCGACCGGTCACCGCCCCGCCTTTAACGCGTGCGGGTGCGGTGTCGCCTCCTGGGTTACGGAGGATCGTGCGATGGCCAAGCCCCGCCCCGTCACGCTGCGTCCGGTTCGGACCGGCGTTCTCCCATCCGTCGATGCCGTCGTGGCGCGCGAGCGTCCGGCGGAGCCCTTGTTGTGCCTGCGTCCGGCGGCGATCGCCGGTGCCGCGCGGCGCTTTGTCGAGGCGTTTCCCGGCGATGTTCTCTATGCGGTGAAGTGCAACCCGGAGCCGCGCGTGCTGCGTGCGGTATGGGCCGGCGGAGTGCGCCACTTCGATTGCGCCTCCCTGCCCGAGATCGCGCTGGTGCGCCGGGTGCTGCCCGGGGGGCTACCCGGGGCCCAGGTGCATTTCATGCACCCGGTCAAGGCGCGCGCCGCGATCCACGCTGCCTTCACCCAGCATGGGGTGACCGATTTCGCGTTCGACAGCGCCGACGAGCTGGCGAAAATCCTGCAGGAGACCGTGCCGGTCGGCCTCGTTGGCGCGCCGCCGACCTTGGGGCTGTTCGTGCGCCTCGCCGTCGCGCAGGGTGGCGCCTACGACCTCTCGGGAAAGTTCGGCGTGTCGGCCGCGGAGGCGGCCGAGCTGCTGCGCGCCGCGCGCCCGCATGCCGCCCGGCTCGGCATCGGTTTTCATGTCGGCTCGCAATGCCTTGACCCCGGGGCCTATGCCGGCGCGATGCGGGTAGCCGCGGAGGCGGTCGCCCGCTCGCAGGTTGCCGTCGATATCGTCGATGTCGGCGGCGGGTTCCCGGTCAGCTATCGCGAGACCATTCCGCCGCCGCTCGGTTCCTACATCGCGGCGATCGGCGATGGCGCCGCTTCGGGATTCGGGCGCGCGGTGCATCTGTGGGCCGAGCCGGGCCGCGCGCTCGTCGCCGGCGGCGGCTCGGTCGTTGTGCAGGTTCAGCTGCGGCGCGGCGATGCGCTCTACGTCAATGACGGCGTCTATGGCAGCCTGAGCGATGCCGGGCGGCCCGGCTTCCGCTTTCCGGCACGGCGGATCAACGCGGCTGGGGCCGCGGGCGAAACGGAGAATATGGCGCCGCTGCGCGAATATACGCTGTTCGGGCCGACCTGCGACAGCGCCGACCGGATGCCCGGGCCGTTCCTCTTGCCCGCCGATATGCGCGAAGGCGATTGGGTCGAGCTCGGTCAGCTCGGCGCCTATGGCGCGTGCCTGCGCACCCGCTTCAACGGCTTCGACAGCGCGCTCACCGCCGAGGTTGCCGACCCACCGATGCTGGCGACCCCCGGCTACGACGGGTGAATTTCCTATTTCGATAGCGCGACGAAGACGCCGTCCCAGTCAGCAGCCGGCGGGTCGGCGACGAAATAGGCGATGCGCTCCTCATAGAGATCGTAAAGCGGATCAAGCCTGACCTCGCGCTGACGGCATTGCGCGAGGGCGGCGCGCGCGCCGGCCCAATCCTGGGCTCGGTAG
>JBGPTQ010000349.1:0-3333 GCA_041490725.1 Allostellaceae bacterium
CGTCGACCAGCACGACGCGCTTACCTTTTAGGGTAGCGCGGTTGGGATTGTGCTTCTTGCGCACGCCGAAATTGCGGATGCCGTCGGTCGGTTCAATGAAGGTGCGCCCGACATAGTGGTTGCGGATGATGCCGAGCTCGAACGGCAGCCCCGATTCGGCGGCATAGCCGAGCGCCGCGGGCACGCCCGAATCGGGCACCGGCACCACGATATCGGCATCGACCGGGGCTTCGCGCGCCAGCTCGCGGCCGATCCGCTTCCTCGCCTCATAGACGCTCTTGCCTTCGAGCACGCTGTCGGGCCGCGCGAAATAGATGTACTCGAAGACGCAGAGCCGCTTCGGCAAAACGTCGAACGGCTTGACGCTGCGCACCCCGCCGGCGCCGATGATCACGATCTCGCCGGGTTCGACATCGCGCACGAAATCTGCGCCGATGATGTCGAGGGCGCAGGTCTCCGAGGCGAGGATCCACGAATCGCCGAGCCGGCCGAGGACGAGCGGCCTGACACCCAGCGGGTCGCGCAAGCCGATCACCGAATCCTGCGACAGCGCAACCAGCGAATACGCCCCCTCGACCTGCCGCAATCCGTCGGTCAGCCGCTCGACGACGGTATCTTTGAGGCTCGTCGCGATCAGGTGAACGATGACCTCGGTGTCGCTGGTCGACTGGAACAGGCTGCCGCGGCGCACCAGCTGGCGCCGCAGGTGGTATGAGTTGGTCAGGTTGCCGTTGTGGCAGAGCGCGAGCCCGCCGAACTCGAAATCGGCAAACAGCGGCTGGATGTTGCGCAGCGCCACTTCGCCCGTCGTCGCATAGCGCACATGGCCGATCGCCATCATGCCGGGCAGCCGCGCGATGACCTCCTTCGAGCTGAAATTGTCGCTGACGAGGCCCGGGCCGCGATGCGCGCTGAACTGCTCGCCATCATAGGCGACGATGCCGGCGGATTCCTGGCCGCGATGCTGCAAGGCGTGCAGCCCGAGCGCGGTCAAGGCCGCCGCGTCGGGATGACCGTAGACCCCGAAGACGCCGCATTCCTCGTGGAAATGGTCGTCAGCGTAGCCGGTCGTCCGCATCCGCCATCCTCACTCTGGCCGCTCCGGCCCTGGCAAGTATATGGGTTTCAACTGCTCATTACGAGGGCACCAAGCCTGCGGTGCGACGCGCAATCATGCCATAGGACCGCCGGCCTCTCTCCCGCATGCGGCCGGGACGGCCGCGGTCCGAGGCCGCTCGCTTACCGCTGCGTGCCGATGAGCCGGTCGAGCTCGCGCTGGTCGCGTGGCGGGTAGCTCGGCGACGGCGCCGAATCGGGCTTGGGCGCGGCCGCCGGGGCCGGGTTCGTCAAGGCACGCATCGCGCGCTGCGCTTCCGCCGCGGCCGCTGCCTTGGGATCAATGGTCCGCATCAGTTCCTCGGCGGCGGTGGCGCTCTTCGCCTTGAGCGATTCGGGCAAGAAGCCGCGCAGCACATCCGCTCCTTCGTGCAGGTAGGGCTCGCTCTTGGCGTCGCGGATCCATGCCGGCCAATCGCTCGGCTGGACGCTGACAGCGAGCAGGAGATAGGCGAGACAGACGAGAAACGCGCCGCGCGCCAGGCCGAAGATGAAACCCAAGGTGCGGTCGATCGGCGACAGCCCGCTTGCCCGCACGCTGCGCGCGACAATGCCGGTCAGGATCGTCAGCACAACGAGGCTGATGACGAACAGGCCGAACCCGGCGGCGACCTGCGACAGGAGCCGGTCGTGCAGCCGCGGCTCGACCTGCGCATAGACCCAATTGAACCCGTAGAGCGTGATCGCGGCAGCGCCGGCCCAGGCGACGATCGACAGCGCCTCGCGGACAAAGCCGCGGGCGAAGGCGAAGATTGCCGACAAGACGACGATCCCGATGACCCCGAGGTCGAGTGGGTTCATCGTCAATCCCTAGGGCGCCGCCGCGAACCGGCGCGAGCCGGCCGGCGGGACCCGGCGCCGCGGTGTGGCCTGGAGCCGCGCCACCAGCTCGCTCAGATGCCCGATCGCGACCGTCGCCAAGCCTTCGCCGGTCCTGGCGAGGCGCGCGCCTCGCCCCGTGGTGCTCCCTGCGGTGCTCCCTGGCGGGCGGAGCGGCACCCAGGCCTCGGCGAAACCGAGCTTTGCCGCCTCCTTGAGGCGCGCCTCGGCATGGGCGACCGGGCGCACCCGGCCAGAGAGGCCGATCTCGCCGAAGACGACGGTGTCGGCGGGGACCGGCGTGTCGGTCAGCGCCGAGACGAGGGCCGCCGCGACGGCCAGATCGGCGGCCGGCTCGACGATCCGCAAGCCGCCGGCGATATTGAGATAAATATCGTTGGCGCCGACCGACAGCCCGCAGCGCGCATCGAGCACCGCGGTGATCATTGCGAGGCGCGTCGAATCCCAGCCGACGACGGCCCGCCGCGGCGTGCCGAGCAGCGAGGGCGCCACCAGCGCCTGCACCTCGACCAGCACCGGACGGGTTCCCTCGATGCCGGCGAACACCGCCGCGCCGGCGGTCTTGCCGCCCTCATCGCCCCCTTCGGCGTCGCCGCTCGCGCGATCCGCCAGAAACAGCGCCGACGGGTTCGGCACTTCAACGAGCCCGCGGTCGCTCATCTCGAACACGCCGATCTCGTCGGTCGCCCCAAAGCGGTTCTTGACCGCGCGCAGAATGCGGAACTGGTGGCCGCGCTCGCCCTCGAAATAGAGCACCGTATCGACCATGTGCTCGAGCACGCGCGGGCCGGCGATCACCCCTTCCTTGGTGACATGGCCGACCAAGACGACAATCAGGCCGCGGCGCTTGGCCAGCCCGATCAGCTCCTGGGCCGCGCCACGCACCTGGCTGACGGTGCCCGGTGCACTGTCGAGGGTGTCGAGATACATCGTCTGGATCGAGTCGATGACGACGAGATCGGGCGCCCTCTTGTCGTCGAGCGCCGCCATGATGTCGCGCACGCTGGCCGCCGACGCAAGGCGGACCGGGGTGTCGGCGACCCCGAGCCGCTCGGCGCGCAGCCGCACCTGATCGATCGCTTCCTCGCCGGTGATGTAGGCGGCATCGGCGCCGCGCGCGGCGAGCGAGGCGGCGGCCTGCAGCAACAGCGTCGATTTGCCGATCCCCGGGTCGCCGCCGACGAGGATCGTCGAGCCCGCCACCAGACCGCCGCCGCACACCCGGTCGAGCTCGGCGATCCCGGTCAAGAGGCGCGGCGGCCCGGCGGTCTCGCCGCGCAACGCGACAAAGTCGAGCCGCCCGCCGCGCCGCCCGCCGGGGCCGAGACCCTTTGGTGGCGTAGCGCGAGGCAATTCCTCGACCAGGCTGTTCCAGGC
>JBGPTQ010000350.1:0-3332 GCA_041490725.1 Allostellaceae bacterium
CGCCATTGCGGTCGAACCCGTTCGGCTCGGGCGGCCAAATCTCGTCGCGGCGATCGCTCGGTTGGCCATTTGCCGGTGGTGCGCGGGCAACTTGCGATTGGGCGTTGCTGCTCAGCGCCGGCTCGCTCGCCGGGGCCTTGATCAGTTGCGCCGCTGTTGCGCTCGGCGCCTGTGGCGCCGTTTCTGTGCCGGGCTGTCGCGCGCGGCTCCGGCTCACGACGTAACTGATTGCCGGCGGCGAACAGTCGTAAGTTCGCGCGATGCTCGCCAGCGTTTCCCCCGAATCATATCGGGCCATAATCAACGGCCAGTCCGATTGGGGTATTTTCCCTCTTTTACTCGATTTTTCCATTATCAACGACCTTGGGGTTACACGTTCTTCGCTCTTGCATGGCGGCTATCGGCCGGCCATGACATGAAATCTGTTCGGTGAGGACATGGCCGAGGGTTGCGAATCGCAGCAAACGATCATGGAGACAGCGATATAGGCCGGCGTCGCGCCGAAGCCCTAACGGAGGCGTCGTCACCAGCCCCCGCCTTCTTGGCGAGAATAGCGACAAATAAGATAACAGTGAAGCAATTTATTCGATCCAAACGCGGGTTTTCAAGCTGTATTGCGTCGTACAACACCCAGCGAATCACAGCCGGACGATTTTCCCGGGATTCATGATATCGTCCGGGTCGAGCGCCTGTTTGATGCTGCGCATGACAGAAATCGCTTCGCCGTGTTCGGCAAGAAGGAAATCGATCTTGCCGTAACCGATGCCGTGCTCGCCGGTGCAGGTTCCTTCCATTTGGAGTGCCCGGGCAACCATTCGGTCGTTGAGCCGGCTGGCCTCAGCGATTTCTTCCTGAGACTCAGGGTCAATCATAAAAATCAAATGAAAATTGCCGTCGCCGACGTGCCCGGCGAGCGCCGAGGGGATCGAGGATTGCGCCAGATCGCGCTTGGTCTCGGCGATGCATTCGGCAAGCCGCGAGATCGGCACGCACACATCGGTCGGCCAACCCTTTGATCCCGGCCGCAGCGCCAACGCGGCGTAATAGGCGTCGTGCCGGGCCTGCCACAATTTCGAGCGCGATTCGGGAGTGGTCGCCCAGCGGAAATCGTCACCGCCATGCTCGGCGGCGATCGCGTTGACGGTTTCCACCTGCTCGGCGACGCCAGCGGGGGTGCCGTGGAATTCAAAGAACAGCGTCGGCGCGACGCGGTGATCGAGTTTCGAATATTTGTTGATGGCGTCGATCTGCGCTTCGTCGAGCAGCTCGATTCGCGCGACCGGTACGCCGCTCTGGATCGTCAGGATCACCGTATCGACGGCTGCGGCGATCGTCGGGAAGGCGCAGACCGCGGCTGAGATCGCCTCGGGAATGCCGTATAGCCGCACCGTGACCTCGGTAATCACCCCAAGCGTGCCCTCCGAGCCGACGAACAGCCGGGTCAAATCATAGCCCGCGGCCGATTTGCGGGCGCGCCGCGCCGTCTTAATCACCCGGCCGTCGGCGAGCACGACCGTCAACGACAGCACGTTTTCGCGCATCGTCCCGTAGCGCACCGCGTTGGTGCCGGAAGCGCGCGTCGCCGCCATGCCGCCGAGCGATGCGTCGGCCCCCGGATCGATCGGAAAGAACAACCCCGTATCGCGCAGATATTCGTTCAGCTGCTTCCTTGTGACGCCCGCCTCGACAGTGGCGTCGAGATCCTCGGCACCGACCCGCAGGACCTGGTTCATCTGCGACAGGTCGATGCAGACGCCGCCCCGCAGCGCGGCAACATGACCTTCGAGCGAGGTGCCGGTGCCGAACGCGATGACCGGTGTCTTATGCTCGGCGCAGAGGCTAACGATGGCCGAGACTTCTTCGGTACTGCGGGCAAAGGCGACCGCATCGGGCGCGTGCGGCGTGTGGTAGGATTCGTCCTTGCCGTGCTGGGCGCACACCGCCGCCGAGGTCGACAGCCGGTCGCCGAGGCGCTGGCGCAGCGCGGCGAGCAACCCCGGGTTGAGGGGCGAACGTTGCAATACCGTTGCGGTCATCTATAGCCGTGATGATGGCGAATTGAGCGGCGAGCATTACTCCGAGCAGCCCGCCTGCGCAACGCCGTCGCTTGCCTATATGGGGCGCCGACAAGGTTTTTGCAGCCCGCCCGCAAGCAGCGAATTCGGAGCGGGAATCGGCTGTCATTGAGCCGGCATTGAGCCGGCGGCCGGCAGGGGCTACCTTCCTGCCTCAGGCGCGCGGAAAGTAGCGGGAGACCGTGATGGCCCTAGGGCGCAGTCAGTTGGCGGCGGTCACGCTCGACGACAAGTACATCCTCGAAAAAGGCCGGGTTTATCTGACCGGCACGCAGGCGCTGGTGCGCTTGCCGATGGTGCAGCGGCAACGCGATGCCGCCGCCGGCCTCAATACCGGCTGTTTTATTGCCGGCTATCGCGGCTCACCCCTGGGCGGGCTCGATCAGGCGCTATGGGGCGCCAAGCGCTTCATCGAGCGCAACCACATCCGCTTCCAGCCGGCGATCAACGAAGAGATGGCGGCGACCGCGGTGTGGGGCAGCCAGCAGCTCGGGCTGTTCCCCGGTGCCAGATACGATGGCGTCTTTGCCATGTGGTACGGCAAGGGGCCGGGGGTCGACCGCAGCGGCGATGCGCTGAAGCACGGCAATTCCGCCGGATCGGCGCGCCATGGCGGGGTGCTGCTGCTCGCCGGCGACGACCACACCTGCAAATCCTCGACGCTGGCGCATCAGTCGGAATTTGCCTTTATCGATGCCTCGATCCCGGTCTTGAACCCGGCCGGGGTCGAAGAGATCCTCGACCTCGGCCTCTATGGCTGGGCCATGTCGCGCTATTCCGGGTGCTGGATCGCGTTCAAGACCGTCGCCGAATCGATGGACAGCTCGGCCTCGATTGCGGTCGATCCGGGCCGGATCGAGATCGCGCTGCCGACCGATTTCGAGATGCCCCCGGGCGGGCTCAACATCCGCTGGCCGGATCCGCCGTTGGAGCAGGAGCTTCGCCTGCACCGCTACAAGCTGGCGGCGGCGGTGGCGTTCGCCCGCGCCAACCGGCTCGACCGCATCGTCATTGACGCGCCGCAGCCGCGCTTTGGCATCGTCACCACCGGCAAATCCTATCTCGACGTGCGCCAGGCGCTCGACGACCTGGGCATCGGCGCCGCCGAGGCGAGCCAGATCGGGTTGCGCCTCTACAAGGTGGCGATGCCCTGGCCGCTCGAGCCCGACGGTATCCGCGATTTCGCAAGCGGGCTTCGGGAAGTGCTTGTCGTCGAGGAAAAGCGCGCCGTCCTCGAAAGCCAGCTCAAGGAGCAGC
>JBGPTQ010000351.1:0-3326 GCA_041490725.1 Allostellaceae bacterium
CATGGCAATTAACGCACCACTGCCGCGCGAGGCGCTCGCCGGTGGCGGCGTCGGCGCGAGCGGCGATTGGCGAAAGCCAGGCCAGCAGAAGCGCCAGCGTGGCCGGGAGCGCAGGTTTTTGGATCAACACCGCAAGCCTCGGCGACAGATTGAGATCAGCGGCGGACCATAGCCCAGCCGCTCGGGCATCGCTGCCGATACTTTGCAACCAGCCCCCGCGTCGGAGTGATTCGGGCTGCCTCGCCACGGTTTCCGGCAGCCTGGCGCCGGCAATTGGCGTCCGCCGCGGCGATCTATAGCATGAAGGTCGCCTGACGGGCCGGCCCATCGACGATGCGCCCGCAGGGAGAGAACGCCGATGACCAACCGGATCGCGGAGCGCTGATTGCCCACCCTCTCGCGATGACCAGCAATCGGCCCGCCGCGCTGAGCAAGCCAGTGGCGATCTATGCCACCGGGCTGCTCGGCATGGGCTACACCGACCTCTACATCTTCCTGATCCCGCTCTACGCCCTGTCGCTCGGCATGAGCGCAAGCGAGGTCGGGGCGCTGGCGGGGGGACGCCATTTGCTCGCGCTCTTCCTGTCGATCCATGTCGGCGTGCTGATGGACCGATTCGGCACGCGGCGCGTCACGCTGTTTTTCGTGTGGACCGCGATCGCGCTTTCCCCGGTGTTTCCGCTGGTGCCGTCGTTCTGGCCGTTGATGGTGCTGCAGATCGTTCATGGCGGCGCGCTTTCTTTCGGCTGGTCGGGATCGCAGACCCTGATCGCGCAGCTGACCGACGGCGACGCCGAGCATATCGGCCGATTTAACTTCTTCGCGCGGCTCGGCACCACGATCGCGCCGATCATCATCGGCGGCGCATGGGATATCGGCGGTCCCTGGCCGGCCTATCTGATCGGCGTCGCCTGGGGGATGCTGCTGACCATCGCGCTGTTGCGTGCGCCGGAAGGGGAGGTCGCCCCGGGCGATCGAGGTGGCGCCGCCGGCGGCGCGCGCGCCGTACGGTTCCGACTGCGTGACACGGTTCCGCGCCTGTCGGATTACATCGCCTGCTTCTCGTTGATGGCGATCCCGGCGGTAGCGATGACGATGGCCATCTTTTTCCTGCGCAACGCGACCAATGGGGTGCAGTTCTCGCTCTATGTGGTCTACCTCGATGGCATCGGACTTACCGGCACAATAATCGGCGTCCTGTTCTCGGCGATCGAGATCACCAGCGCCCTCGGGTCGCTGTTCGCCGGTCGCGCGATGCGCCTCGGCGACCCGCGACGCACGATGCTGAGCGGCACGGTGCTGTCGATCCTGTTGATCTGCGGCACCCCGTTCCTTGGCGGCATCTTCGTCCTCTTACTGCTGGCGCAGATCGCCCGCGGCTGGCTACAGGGCGTGGTGCAGCCGATGATGTTCTCGGTGCAGGCCAAGGCGGTCGGCCGATACCGGCAAGGCGCCGTCGTCGGGCTGCGCCAGACGATGAACCGGCTCTCCTCGATCGTGATCCCGCCGGTGATGGGCGTGGTCGCCGATTGGTGGAGCATAAGCGCCAGCTTTGTCGTCCTCGGCGCCTTCCTCCTATTGCTGTGCGTGCCGATCGTCCGGCTGACGCGGCGCGCCGCCCAGACCGCGATCGCCGAAGAAGCGCCCGAGCCAAGTTAAATCTGGCATAGAATGGCGAGCGCTATTGAGGCTCTGACGACCATGCCCGACGGACCGCGCCCCAACGGACCCCGCTACGACGACGATTTCTACGCCTGGACGCAGTACCAGGCCGAGGTGCTGCGCTCGATGCCGAGCACGGACAACCGCTTCGACCGCGAGAATGTCGCCGAGGAGATCGAGGATTTGGGCAAGAGCGCGCGCGATGCCGTGCAGAGCCAAATCACACGCATCATCGAGCATTTCCTCAAACTCGCCTATTCGCCGGCCGACCGGCCGCGCTACGGTTGGATGGGATCGATCGTTGGTGCGCGCCAGGCACTAAGGAGGAAATTGACTCCGACCTTACGCCGGGAGGCCGAAGAGACGCTTGCGACCCTTTACGAGGACGCGCGGGAAACCGCCGAACTCGCCTTGCGCGACCACGGCGAGCATGACGCCGTGGCGGCCTTGCCCGAGGCCTGCCCCTATACTCTCGACCAGGTCCTTACCCGCGGGTGGTATCCCGACCCGCCCTCTGCGACGACCACAGACCCGAGCCATTGATGCCCGACGGACCGCTGCCCAACGGACCCCGCTACGACGACGATTTCTATGCCTGGACGCGGTATCAGGCCGAGGTGCTGCGCGCGATGCCGAGCCCCGACAACCGGTTCGACCGTGAGAATGTCGCCGAGGAGATCGAAACGGCGGGCAGAAACGAACGGAACGCGGTACGAAGCCAAGTTCGCCGCATTCTTGAGCATTTCTTAAGGCTCGCCCATTCGCCGGCGAAAGAGCCTCGGTACGGCTGGATAGGATCGATTCTCGACGCGCGCAGCGTACTGTCTGACAAGATCAGTCCGACACTGCGTGAGGATATCGAAGCGTCGCTCCCTAGACTGTATCGGAATGCCCACCGACTGGCCGAACTCGGCTTGCGCGGCCATGGCGAGAATGAAGTTGCCGCGGCTTTGCCGGCCGAATGCCGCTATTCCGTCGATGAGATCCTCGCCGACGACTGGTATCCCGACCCGCTCGGAGAACCGCAATGACCCGCGATTTTGTCGGCTACGGCGCCACGCCGCCAAATCCGCGCTGGCCCGGCGAGGCGCGCATCGCGGTCAACTTCGTGATCAATTTCGAGGAAGGCTCGGAGCTCTCCCACCCGGAAGGCGACGGCGTCACCGAGACCGGCCTCATTGAGAGCGCCAGCACCGACGCCGGCAACCGCCGCGACCTCGCCGCCGAGAGCATGTTCGAATACGGCGCGCGGGTCGGGTGGTGGCGGCTGCATCGGATCTTCACCCGGTTCGGGCTGCCGGTGACGCTGTTCGCCTGCGCCCGGGCATTGGCGGCGAACCCGCCTGCCGCAGCGGCGATCGCCGCGACCGACTGGGACATCTGCGGCCACGGCTATCGCTGGATCAAGCATTACGAGCTGGAAGAGGCCGAGGAGCGCGATCAGATCGCCCGCGCCGTCGCGCTGATCCGCGAGACCACCGGCAAGCCGACCCACGGCTGGTATTGCCGCTATGCGCCGTCCGACAACACACGGCGGCTCGTCGTTGAGAACGGCGGTTTTCTCTATGACAGCGACGCCTACAACGATGATCTTCCTTATTGGGTCCGAGAAGGCGACAAGCCGCATCTCGTGATCCCCTAGACGCTGACAACCAACGATGTGA
>JBGPTQ010000352.1:0-3301 GCA_041490725.1 Allostellaceae bacterium
ACATCGAGCTGCTCGGCGGCAGGCAGCCGGGCCTCGACTTCGCTGCGAGCAACCTCGCCGCCACCGATGTGATTGGCGCTCCGCTGGGCCGCTCGCCGCGACCGCCTCGGCCGCATGCTCCTTCGGTCGAAGAGCTGGCGGCGCACCAGGCCATGCTGGCCGTGATCAAAACGCCGCTGTGGCTTACCGCGGGCTGAACGCGGCAGGGATCACGCGGTCGCGCTGCCGGCTGGCTGGCCGCCGGCCGGGTCGGTGGGGGCATTGCGCCGCAGCAGCTCGCCAAAGTCGATCGGATTGATCATCAGCGGCGGAAAGCCACCGTCCCGCGTCGTCTCGGCGACGATGTTGCGGGCAAATGGGAACATCAGCCGCGGGGTCTCGACCAGCAGGATCGGGCTCACCATTTCCTGCGGCACGTTGCGCACGGTGACGATCGCGCCGTAGGCGAGTTCGATGATGAACAGCGTCTCGTCTTGCGCCTTGGCGCTGGCATTGATCGTCAGCACGACCTCGTAATTCTCCGGCCCCAGGCCCTGCGCCTTGACATCGACATTGATCTCGACGGAAGGCTGAGCGGTCTGCTGCCGCAGGCTATTGGGCGCGCGCGGGTTCTCGAATGACAAATCCTTAATGTATTGCGCATTTATGATCAGTTGCTGGAGCGGCGCTGTCGGTTCGGCAACGGCGGGTTGCGGAGCGGATGGGCCGTTGCCTGTCGCCTCTTGCGCCATGATGTTCTCCCGAGCGGCCGGACTGCCGCGGTTTGGGCGACCGCTCTTCACGTCGTTTCAGCCCCGCTTTGAGCAACACCCCGGGACGAGGCCGCCAGCGCGTTCCCGCTAGCACGGATCGCATCGCCGTATCAATCGCGCGCTCAGCCCCGACCCGGCGCTGGCGCGCATGCCGCCGCCGCCGCTTGCCGGCAACCCGATGACCGCCTATCTACCCTAGCACCGCCGCAAACCCGGGCTATTCCGGGATAATCGCAAGGTTCCGCAGACCGATGGGCGATCTCCCGCATTACTTCGACATCATCCTGTTCGCGATGGTCGCGGCATTCCTGGTGCTGCGGCTGCGCAGCGTCCTCGGCCGGCGCACCGGGCAGGAGCGGCGACCCGACCCGATGTTGCGGCGCGCCGAGGCCCCGGGGGACAAGATCGGAGACAAGGTGGTTGCGCTTGGGAACCGCAACCCCGCCGCGCCGCCGCCCGTGGCCACAGCGCCGCCGGATGCCGTCGCGGCGGGTCTGGAGTGCATCCGCACCGCCGATCCGGGCTTCGATCCGGCGCAGTTCATCGAGGGGGCGCGGGCCGCCTTCGAGATGATCGTTGGCGCCTTTGCCGCCGGCGACAAGGCCCGCTTGCGGCCGCTCTTGAGCGATGACGTGTACACGCCATTCGCCGCCGCGATCGACGAGCGCGCCACTGCGGGGGAGACACTCGAGACGCGGGTTGTCGGGCTCAAGCGGCTCGACATCGCCGAGGCCGGCCTCACCGGCCGCCTTGCGCGGGTTACCGTCAAATTCGTCTCGGACCAGATCAATGTATTGCGTGCCCATGACGGCAGTGTCGTCGATGGCGATCCCGACCACGCGGTCGAAAAGACCGATTTCTGGAGCTTTTCCCGCGATGTCGGCGCGAGCGACCCGAACTGGGTTCTGGAGGCAACCGCCAGCGGCTGATCGGAAATGGCCGAGCCGGCGCGCGTCGCGCTGTTGGTGACTTGTCTGGTCGATCTGTTCCGGCCGAGTGTCGGCTTTGCCGCGGTTGCCTTGCTGGAAGAAGCAGGCTGCACGGTTGAGGTGCCGCGCGCCCAGACCTGCTGCGGTCAGCCCGCCTATAATTCGGGGGACCGCGATGACGCGAAGGTCATCGCCCGGCAGGTGATCGCGGCCTTTGCCGGCTTTGATTACGTGGTGGCGCCGTCGGGTTCGTGCGCCGGCATGGTGCGCGTGCATTATCCCCTTCTGTTCGCCGACGAGCCGGCGATGCGGGCAGCGGCCGAGGAGCTGGCATCGCGGACCTACGAGCTGGTCGCGTTCCTGGTTGATGTTCGCGGCATGACAAGGGTGGCGGCGCGCTGGGAGAAGAGCGCGACCTATCACGATGGCTGTTCCGGGCTGCGCGAGCTTGGCGTCAAGGCGCAGCCGCGCCAACTGCTCGCCTCGGTCGAGGGGCTGCGTCTCTGCGAGCTGCCAGGGGCGGAGGTGTGCTGCGGCTTCGGCGGCACGTTCTGCGTCAAATACCCGGAAATCTCCGACAAGATGGTCAGCGACAAGGCGGCCGAGATCGCCGCGACTGGCGCCGATGCGGTGCTCGCCGGCGACCTCGGCTGCCTATTGAACATCGCCGGCAAGCTCTCGCGGCTCGGCAGCCGCGTCGAGGCGCGTCATATCGCCGAGGTGCTGGCCGGGATGGCCGACACACCAGCGATCGGCGCCCCTCTCATCCGTCATTCCCGCGAAAGCGGGAATCCAGGGGTCGAACGCTATACCCGTCGCCCTGGACCCCCGCCTCCGCGGGGGTGACTTGACGATGTGAGTCATGGAACCAACCAGCCACAGCTTTCCTGCCAATGCCCGCGCCGGCTTGGCCGACCCGGTCTTGCAGCGGGCGCTCGGGCTGGCGCGCACCGGGTTTCCGTTGCGCCGCCAGCAGGCGATCGAGCGGCTGCCCGAATTTGAGGAATTGCGCGAGGCGGGGCGCGCGATCAAGGACCACACGCTCGCCAATCTCGACTTCTATCTCGAGCTCTATGAGCACAACGTCACCGCGGCGGGCGGCCAGGTGCACTGGGCGCGCAATGCGGCGGAGGCGCGCGAAGCGGTGCTCGAGATTTGCCGCTCGGTCGGCGCGAAGATCGTCACCAAGGGAAAATCAATGGTGGCCGAGGAGATCGCGCTCAACGATCACCTTGAAAAGAATGGCATCACCCCGGTCGAGACCGATCTGGGCGAATACATCATCCAGCTGCGTCACGAGCCGCCGAGCCACATCATCGCGCCGGCGATCCACCTGATGAAGGAGCAGGTCGCCGCCGCCTTCCGCGCGGCGCATACCGAGCTCGATCCCGACCGGGCCCTTGAGGAGGTGCGCACCCTGTGCGAGGAGGCGCGCACCATCCTGCGCCCGCATTTCCTTGCCGCCGATGTCGGCATCACCGGGGCCAATTTCCTGGTTGCCGAGACCGGCTCCAGCATCATCGTCACCAATGAGGGCAATGGCGACCTGACCCAGACCCTGCCGCGGGTCCACATCGTCGTCGCCAGCCTCGAAAAGATCGTGCCGACGCTGGAAGATTC
>JBGPTQ010000353.1:0-3292 GCA_041490725.1 Allostellaceae bacterium
ATTTCGACCTCGCCGCCGAGCATGACGGCTCCTTGCCGGCCGCCTTCGCCGAGAGCCAGGCGCGGTTCTGCCTGATATCGTTCACCAGCGACTGGCTGTTCCCGACCTCGGAGAGCCGCGCGCTCGTCCACGCCCTCAACGCGGTCGCCGCCAATGTCAGCTTCGTCGAGATCGAGACCGACAAGGGTCATGATGCCTTTCTGCTGCACGAGCCCGAACTGTTCGCGACGCTGCGCGGCTTCCTGACCGGCTGCGCCGAGCACCGCGGCCTGGTGCGGTATTGGACAAGCGGGGCGTGAGAAGCGGCGCCACCCTGTCGCTCGCCGACGCCCCCCCGGCGGTGCAAGCGGGCGCCGCTCCCGACGAGTTGCGGCGCGATCTGCGCCTGATCGCCGACATGATCGAGCCGGGCTTGCGGGTTCTCGACATCGGCTGCGGCGACGGCGCGCTGCTCGCCTATCTCGCGCGGGTGAAGGCGGTCGATGCGCGCGGCATCGAGCTGAGCCAATCGGGGGTCAATGCCGGCGTGCGCCATGGCCTGTCGGTGATCCAGGGCGATGCCGACCGCGACCTCGAAGCCTTTCCCAATGGCGCCTTCGACGTCGTCGTGTTGAGCCAGACCTTGCAGGCGACGCGCGAGCCGCGCCATGTGCTCGAAGAATTGTTGCGCATCGGCAAGCGGGCGATCGTGTCGTTTCCGAATTTCGGCTTCTGGCGCATTCGCCTCAGCCTGTTCTTTCGCGGACGGATGCCGGTTACCGAGCTGCTCCACAATTCCTGGTACGACACACCGAACATCCATCTCTGCACGATCCGCGACTTTGTCGCGCTGTGCGACGAGGTCGGCGCCCGCATCGAACGCAGCCAGACCCTCGACCGGCACGGCCGCCCCTTCGCCCTCGACCCGCGCGGCAGCCTCGCCAATTTGTTGGCCGAGCAAGGCGTATTCGTGCTGTCCGGAGCCCGCTGATGCTCCTCGCCCAGATTTCCGACACGCACATTCTGGCGCCGGGGAAGCTGTTCAAGGCGCGGATTGCGCCGCCGTCGCCGGGCGCAGAGCTCATCTATGCCGACATCGACACCGGCGCTTGCCTGGCGCGTGCGGTCGCCGCACTCAATGCGCTGGTGCCCTTGCCCGAAGTCACGATCGTCACGGGCGACCTCGTCGAGCATGGCGAGGCTGCCGAGTACCACCACTTTCGTCATCTACTTGCACCGCTGCGCATGCCGGTCTTTGTGATCGCCGGCAATCATGATTCGCGCGCGCCGCTACGCCAGGCATTCGCCGCCGACGGCTATTTCCCGCCGGACGGGTTTTTGCACTACACGGTCGAGGATTATCCGCTGCGCCTCGTCGCGCTCGACACCTCGATCCCGGGCGAAAACGGCGGGACCTTATGCGCGGAGCGGCTGGGATGGCTCGATACCACGCTCGCGGCGGCGCCCGACCGGCCGACCCTCGTCTTGATGCACCACCCGCCCTTCCCGACCGGGATCACCTACATGGACGGGTATGGCTTGCAGAATATCGCCGCCCTTGCCGAAATCGTCGCGCGTCACCCGCAAATCGAGCGGATTGCGTGCGGCCACCTGCATCGCAGCATCGATCGCCGCTTTGCCGGCACCGTCGCCGGCACCGCGCCGAGTACGGCGCACCAGATCCAGCTCGACCTGCGGCCCGGGGCGCGGCTGCATTTCAGGTTCGAGCCGCCGGGCTATCAGCTTCATCTGTGGGAGACCGAGACCGGCCTGGTCACCCACACCGCCGTTTTCGGCGACTGGTCCGGCCCCTACCCGTTTCGCGCAGTTGCCGTGAAAACGGTATCGGCATAATTTCGGCCTGCCCGGCCGTGACTGAAACCAAAGACGGCGATTGCATCGATAGCGCTATCAACATAAATTGGCCGCATGGCACAGATCGTGATCCGGAATATCGATGATGCCGTGGTCGACGCCTTGCGTCGGCGCGCCGCGGATTGCGGCATTTCCATGGAGGAACAGGCCCGGCGTGCATTGACGAGCGCCGTCGGGCTGGACCGCGAGGAGGCAGTGCACCGCCTGACCGAGGTCCGCCGTCGTATCGGTCGCGTGCCCGGCCCGTCCATCCTTGCCGATCTGCGTCACGACCGTGACCGCGATACGACATGACTGTCGTGATCGACGCGAGCGTCGCGCTCAAATGGGTGATTGAAGAAGATGACTCCGCTGCTGCCCTGGCACTTTTGCTTGGGGAACCGCTGGCGGCTCCGGACTTCTTGGCGATTGAATGCGCGAACGTCCTTTGGGCCAAGACGCGCCGCGGTATCACGCAGCGCCAGGACGCCCGCGCCGGTCTCGCAGCAATCTTGGCCGCTCCGATCCAATTGCTTCCGAGCGCGCGCTATGTCGTTGCTGCGCAGGCGATCGCGTTCGATCTGGACCAGACCGTCTATGACAGCCTGTATCTCGCGACAGCTCTTGCTGAAAGGGCCACCCTGGTGACCGCCGATGTCGCATTCGCCTCAGCCGCCGGGCGGCACGGCGTTTATGGTTCCGCAGTCAAACGCCTGTCGGGCTGAACCGCTCTGAGCAGTCGCTCAACGCGCGTCCGCAACGGCCTCCAGCCGCATCGCGGCGCGGTTCACCTCCACCGCCTCGTAGAGGTGGCAGGCGACAATGCGCCCTTCGACGTCGCGCAGCGCCGGTTCCTCCTCGGCGCAGCGCGCCATCGCCTGCGGGCAGCGTGGGTGGAATCGGCATCCGGAAGGCGGGTTCAAGGGGCTCGGCACCTCGCCCGGCAGGATGATCTCCTCGCGCCGCTCGTCGGGATGGCTCGGCAGCGCCGCTGAAAATAGCGCCTCCGTATAAGGGTGCTTTGGTGCGCGGGCGAGCGCCCGGGCCTCTCCGGTTTCGACGATCTTGCCGAGATACATGACCGCGATCGTGTGGCTCATATGCGCGACGGCGGCCAGATCATGCGCGATGAACAGATATGAGAGGCCGAGCCGAGCCTGCAGATCGCGCAAGAGGTTGAGGATCTGCGCCCGGATCGACACGTCGAGAGCCGATACCGGCTCGTCGAGCACGATCAATCTGGGCGACAGCGAGAGCGCGCGGGCGATCGCGATGCGCTGGCGCTGTCCGCCCGAGAATTCGTGCGGGAAGAGGTCGGCCGCACGCGCCGGCAGCCCGACCAGATCGAGCAACTCCAACACGCGCTCGCGTACTTCGGCGGTTGAAAGCTGTTCGTTGGTGACCAGCGGCTCGGCGATGATGTCGCTGATGCGCATGCGCGGATTGAGCGAGGCGTAAG
>JBGPTQ010000354.1:0-3281 GCA_041490725.1 Allostellaceae bacterium
CAGCATGCCGTCGACGTTGCCGCCGAGGCGATCGGTCAAGTAATCCGCGCAGATCGGCCCGCCGAACCAGCGCGGATGGAAGCAGCCGATGACCCGGTCGCCCACCGCGACCCGGCTGACGCCGTCCCCGATAGCGGCAACTTCGCCAGCGCCATCGCTGAGCGGTACCACGCCCAGCTTTGTCGGACCGCGTCCGCCGCCCTTCAGCACCATCAGGTCGCGGTAGTTAAGCGAGGTCGCGTGCATCCGCAGGAGAATTTCCCGAGTGCCCGGCCGCGGATCGTCGCGCGATCCCAGCACGACGCCATCAACGCTGCCGAAGTGATCGATGCGATATGCTCTCATGACTTTACCCCTCGTGCCGCCCCACCATGCAGGCCGGGAGCACTTTGGAAGCGGTGGAGCGCGCGCTGCGTCGGCACTTTGTGGCGGCTGTCGCCCCGGTTATCGTGGCGAGCGCGGGCCATGTTAAGGAGATCCTCAGGATGGTGGCAATATGAGCACAGAGGTTCGACCGCTGCGCAGTTTCCTGTTCGCGCCGGGCAACCACGCGCGCCGGGTTGAGAAAGCGCTGTCGCTCGATGCCGACGCGGTGATCCTCGACCTCGAAGACGCGGTCGCGACCGCCGAGAAGCCGGCGACGCGCGAGGCGGTCGCCGAGGCATTGGAGCGGCCGCGGCGGGGACTACTTTATGTCCGGGTCAATGCCGTCGACACCGAATTCTGCTATGGCGACCTGGTGGCGGTCGTGCGGCCCGGCCTCGACGGCATCGTCCTGCCGAAGGTCGAAAGCGTTGTAGGGCTCGCCACGATCGACTGGCTACTCGCCCAGCTCGAAAGCGACCGCGGACTGCCGCCCGGCGGCATCGATCTGATTCCGATCATCGAGACGGCGCGCGGTCTCGACCTGCTCGGCGCTATCCTCGCAACCGGCACCCGCGTCAAACGCGCCGCGTTCGGCGCCGGCGATTTCACCCTCGACGTCAACATGGCGTGGAGCCGCGATGAGGCGGAGCTTGCCCATGCCCGCGCCGCTATCGTCATCACGTCGCGCGCGGCCGGCATCGAGGCGCCGCTTGATACGGTCTGGGTCGATTTGACCGACCGGGATGGTCTCGAAGCCTCGGCCCGTACCGCGTTGGGCTTCGGCTTCCAGGGCAAGATGTGCATTCATCCCGATCAGATTGCGGTGGTGAACCGGGTGTTCACGCCGAGCGATGTGGAAATTGCCTTTGCCGAGCGTGTCGTCGCCGCCTTCGCCAAGGCAGAAGCCGAGGGCAGCGCGGCGATCCAGCTCGACGGCAAGTTCATCGATTACCCGATCGTCTACCGGGCGCGGCGGGTGTTGCAGAGGATCGCCGCGATCCGCGCGCGGGAGGGCGCGTGATGACCGGCAGCCCGGCCGGACCGCTCGACGGCATCACGGTTCTCGACCTGTGCAGCTATCTCGCCGGACCCTATGGCTGCACATTGCTCGCCGATCTCGGCGCGACCGTGATCAAGATCGAATCGCCGCAGGGCGATATGCTGCGCCAGTTCCCGTCGAGCCTAGCCGGCGAGAGCCGCTTCTTTCTCGGCACCAACCGCGGCAAGCGCGCCCTCGCGCTCGATCTGAAACAGCCCGAGGGCCTGGCCGTATTGCATCGGATGGTCGCGAGCGCCGATGTCCTGGTCGAGAATTTCCGCCCTTCGGTGCCGGCGCGGTTGGGGATCGACTACCCCCGTCTGCGGGCGATCAACCCGCGCCTCGTCTATGCCGGGCTGACCGGCTATGGCGATCAGGGACCGCTCAGCGACAAGGGTGGCTTCGACCAGGTCCTGCAATGCCTGAGCGGCATGGCGGTGTTCCAGGGCGGCGGGACCGACACGCCGCAATTGGTGCTCGGCTCGGTGCTCGACTACTTCACCTCGGCGCTGCTGGCCTATGGCGTCGCCGCCGCGTTGTTCCAGCGCGAGCGCAGCGGTTCGGGGCAATATCTGAGCCTCTCGCTATTGCGCAGTGCGTTGACGATCCAGGCCGGCCGCTTCGTCTGGGCCGAGGACGAGGGCCGTGAGGTTGCCCGCGATTCCGGCACCGGTGGATTGACCGGTATCCATCCGACAAAGCACGGCGCGCTCTACATCTCGGTGCACTCCAACCATTTCTTCGCCGCGTTGTGCGAGTTGATCGGCCGCCCGGAACTGGCGAGCGACCCGCGTTGCGTGACGATGCGCAGCCGTGCCGCGCATGCCGCCGAGCTGGTGCCGGAAGTGCGGGCCGCCCTCGCGGCCCGCACCGCCCTCGAATGGGAGGAGATATTCGGCGAGCGCGTGCCCTGTGCGGCGGTGCGGTCGATCGAGGACATGTTCGACCATCCGCAGGTTCTCGCAGAGGATCTGGTGGTCACGCTCGACCATCCGGTTGTCGGCCGCTACCGGACGATGACGAAGCCGATCAAATTCTCGGACACGCCAGGGCCGGCGCCGATCGCCTCACCGACTTTCGGCCAGCACAGCGAGGAGGTTCTCGCCGCGCACGGCTATTCGGCCGCTGAAATCGCCTCACTGCGCGAACGCGGTATCGTGCGCTGATCAGATCCGGCTAGAGCACCGAGTCGCAAGCAGCCGGGGCTTTCGCTCCGACGAACGGCGAATTGGGCCCCATCACCCGGAAGCGGTCCTTCCCAATTCAGGGGCGAAGGACGGGGTTGGGTGGTGAGCCGACTCTGCGCTGGTGCGGGTCGGATGACGCCTTCGCGCCGACTCCGGCCATTCAAAAGACAGACGTCGAGGGCCGCGGCCAATAGCGGTAATTCGCAGATGCTACCTCGTCACCCCGATAGACCCACAAGGGAGTACTAACCTTTCTTCGGCGACCAGCCATAAGCCTTGGCGCAGGCGCCGCCCATCAGCATTGCCCGCTCAGTGTCGCTCAGGCGGTCAGTCCTAAGGAAGGGCTCGACGGCCTGCTCGTAGTTGACGACTGCGAACGCGCGCGTCCAGTCCGTGCCCCACAAGCAGCGATCGAAACCCCAGGCATCGAACACGCGAGCCAGCGGGTCCCAAATGTCCGGGAAGGGAAATGGTTCCCGGGACAGCGTGCAGGCGCCGCTCACCTTGATCACTGCATTCTTGCGTTTGGCAAGGTCCAGCACTTTCGGCAGGTCGGCCCAGGGCTGCGGCGGGGCGGGCGGCGTGCGGGGCTGCAGGATGGCCAGATGGTCGATAATGAAGCGCGTATCGGGGTGGCGGTCGATCAACGCCGCGCCCGCGTCCACGTTTCCCCAGCACAGCATGTTGAC
>JBGPTQ010000355.1:0-3277 GCA_041490725.1 Allostellaceae bacterium
ACATTGCCGCCCCGAGTTTCGCCATCGACCCGCTGCTGGCGAAAAACATGATTTATTTATTTGGCCACGTGTTCATCAACGCCACGATCTATATGACGGTCATTGCGGTGTACGAGATCCTGCCGGGCTATGCCGGGCGGGAGTGGAAGGCCAATAAGCCGTTTCTGTGGGCCTGGACCGCGTCGACGATCATGGTGCTGATCGCCTTCCCGCACCATCTGCTGATGGACTTCGTCATGCCCCCTTGGGCGCTGATCCTCGGCCAGGTGGTGTCATACGCCAACGGCCTGCCGGTGCTGGTCGTGACCGCATACGGCGCGTTGGCGCTGGTGCACCGCAGCGGCCTCCAGTGGGATGCAGCCTCCGCGCTGCTGTTCCTTTCGATGTTCGGCTGGGCGGCTGGAACCGTGCCTGCGATCATCGACGCGACGATCATGGTCAACCTGGTCATGCACAATACGATGTGGGTGCCGGGGCATTTCCACTTTTACCTTCTGCTCGGCATGTCCGCGATGGTCTTCGGCTTCATGTACCATCTGGGCCGGGGCCCAGCGACGGTGGAGAGCGTGCTCGACCGGAGTGCGGTTTGGCTGTTCGCGCTGGGTGGCGCGGGGTTCGCGCTCCTCTTCCTCTACAGCGGAAAAGAGGGTGTGCCGCGCCGCTGGGCGGTCCACCTCCCGGAATGGGTTGGCTACGACCGCCTCGGCTCGCTGTTCGCGCTGGCGGTGATCGCGGCGGTCCTGGTCTTTGCCCTGCGCTTCCTGGTCCGTGTGCCGCGCATGATCAGGGCGCCATGAGGCTGCGGGAGGCGCTCGCCGCCATCGCCGTCGTCGCGGCGGGCCTGGCGGCGCTCGCGGCGGTCACCGACGGATTTCGCGCGGCGACGACTGACGGGGCGCTGCGCGTTGCCGTCGCCGATCGACCCAGGCCCCTGCCGCAAGCGAGCCTCGTCGACCAGTCCGGGCGCGCGTTCCTTCTGTCGGATCTCCGCGGGCGGCCGGTGCTGGTGGAGTTTTTCTACACCAGCTGTCCGACGATCTGCGGCCTGCTCGTCTCCCGGTTCCAGGCGGCGCTCGACGGATTCGTCGCGCAACCGAGCGGCCGCGAGGTGGTTTTGCTCAGCGTCAGTTTCGATTCCACGCACGACACGGTCGCGGCGCTCGCCGATTATGCCGCCCGGCTCGGCGCCGACGGTCATATCTGGCGCCTTGCCCGGGTCGCCGATCCGGTCGAGATGCGGCGCCTGCTCGATGCCTTCGGCGTCGTCGTGCTGCCTGACGGCGCCGGCGGGTTCATGCACAACGCCGCAGTCTATCGGGTCGATGCCGAGGGCCGGCTCGCCGGCATTTACGACCCGGATAAGACAGAGCGGGCGGTTGCGGAAGCCGGTGGGTGATTCTGGGGCTGCTGCTTTATGTCGTGCTCTGCCTGCCGCCGGTTGCGGCCGGGCTCGAGGGCAGCATGCTCGGCCACATGCTGGTCCAGATCCCGCTGCTCGCCCTCGCCGGAGGCCTTGTCGCGCGCGCGGCGGCCGGCGGTCGGCCAGCCGCGCTCGCCGGCTGCAATGCCGGCGGATTTCCCGGGCTATTCGTTGCGCTCTTCGCCGCCGCGGTCTGGATGCTGCCGCGGATGCTCGACGCGGCGTTAGCGAGCCCGCTGACCGAGGCGGCCAAGTTCGCCACCGTGCCCCTTTTCGTCGGCGCGCCTCTGGCGCTGAGCTGGAAGCTGCTGCCGACCGTCGCCCGCGGCTTTGTCTGGGCGAACCTGATTTCTCATGCCGCCGTCCTTGGCTGGCTCTATTCGGTCTCGCCGAACCGGCTGTGCACCCGCTACCTCTTGGATCAGCAGGCGACACTCGGGGCGGCGTTGCTGATCGTGGCCGCTTCCCTGGCGATCGCGCTGGCGTGGCGGGCGATCGCCGGCACTCCGGTCAGCCGCACGCCCGGAACCGGGCACCGGCCGGCGGAAATTTCTGAACCAGCATGACGAGGATCAAGGGAGTGAGGATTATGGCAAAGCGTGGGTTGATGTTCGCATTGCTGTTGGCGCCGTCGCTCGCACTGATTTCGATCGGTGCGCGCGCCGAGGAGCCCGGCGAGAAGGTGTTCAAGAAGAGCTGCGCCATTTGCCATACGCTCGAAGCGGGGAAAAACAAGATTGGACCGAGCCTTGCCGATGTCGTCGGCCGCCAGGCCGGCAGCGTCGCCGGTTTCGCCTATTCCGCAGCCAATAAGAACTCCGGCGACACCTGGGACGAACCGACGCTCGACGCCTACCTCACGGGGCCGCAAAAGTTTATGCCCGGCACCAAAATGGTCTTCGTCGGCCTCAAGGACCCCGAGGACCGCAAAGCGCTGATCGAGTACCTGAAGGAACAACACTGATCCAACGAGCCGCGAGCTGGGTTCGCGTTTGCGACGCGGGAAAGGGAGGGACGGAGGGCGTCTCCCATTCCACGAGTTTATTGAAATGGGGTGTGCATGGATGACGTCGCGATCGCCCGGGCGATTCATGTGCTTGCCATCGTCGTGTGGATTGGCGGCGTAGCGATGGTCACGACGGTGCTGCTCCCGACGGCGCTCGGCTCGCCGTCCGGTGTCGCGCTCTTCGAGAGGGCGGAAAGGCGCTTCGCCGGCCAGGCGCGGATCGCGACGCTGCTGGCCGGCGCCAGCGGTTTTTACATGGTCGAGCGGCTCGATCTGTGGGGCCGGTTCGCGATGATCGAGTATTGGTGGATGGCCGCCATGCTGGGGCTATGGCTGCTGTTTACGCTGGTGCTGTTCGTTGCCGAGCCCTTGTTTCTCGATCGCTGGTTTCGCCGCCGCGCCGCCGCCGATCCACGGGCGGCGCTCGCATTGGCGCAACGCTTCCATTGGATCCTCCTGGCGCTGAGCCTCGTCACAATTTTCGGCGCCGTCGCCGGCAGCCACGGCTTGCTCCTGTTCGAGTGATGTCATCTCGGCCGCCGACCGAGGCGCAGCTTCAAGGCCACCGATAGATGACCGTCAGGTGCCCCAGAACCGTATGCCCCTGAGTCTCACCCCGCGTGAAGCCGTTTCGCTGATAGGTAGACAGACCAGCCTGAAGCCAATTCGCGCGCAATCCGCTCGTAAAGGGCTGCCTCGGCCGTCTGTTGTGCGACGACAAGCCCGGTCGAATGCCAGCTTGCCAGCCAGAGGCGCGCGGTAGCTGCACGATCATCGTCCCGGTACGGGCGGATCTCGATCACAGCCCACCCTGGGTGATGACGAACTCTACGATCCCTTCGACCCCCTCG
>JBGPTQ010000356.1:0-3272 GCA_041490725.1 Allostellaceae bacterium
GGAAGGGCGCCACCGATTCACCGCTGACCGGCATCACCCGCAACCCGTGGAACCTCGAACGCACGCCCGGCGGCAGCAGCGGCGGCAGCGCGGCTGCGATATTGGCCGGGATCTGCCCGCTCGCGGTCGGCACCGATGCCGGCGGCTCGATCCGCATCCCCGCCTCGTTCTGCGGCATTTTCGGGCTGAAGCCGACCTTTGGCCGGGTCGCGGCCTATCCGCCGGGGGCGTTCGGCGATGTCGCCCATGTCGGGCCGATGACGCGCACTGTCGATGACGCGGCGCTGATGCTCGATGCGATGAAGGGGCCGGATTCGCGCGACTGGTTCAGCCTGCCCGACGATGGCATCGCCTATCGCGAGCGGGTGCGCGAAGGCTCGCTGAAGGGGAAGCGCATCGCGCTGTCGCCGACCCTGGGGTACGCCGAGCCGGCGCCCGCGGTGCGCGCGGCGGTCGAGCGCGCCGCCAAGGTCTTCGCCGAACTGGGCGCCGTGGTCGAAGCGGAGGACCCGTTCGCCCAATCGCCGATGCCGATCTTCGAGACCCTGGCGCTCGGCGGTTTCTGGGCATTGCTGCGGGCGCAGAAGCCGGAGGCGGTGGCCCTGATGGATCCCGCCCTCGTCCAGATGTGCCGTCGCGGCGAGGCGGTAACCCAGGAGCAGTATGTCGAGGCGGTCGGCAAGCGCGTCGCGCTCGGCCAGGCGTTGCGCCAGTTTTTCGACCGCTACGACCTCTTACTGTCGCCGACGATGCCGATCCCGGCCGCCTACGCCGACCCGCGCAGCGACGACGCGCCGAACGCGGGCAATTCCTGGAGTTGGGTGGTCTACACCTACCCGTTCAACCTGACGAAGAACCCGTCGGCTTCGATCCCCTGCGGCTTTGCCGACGGGCTACCCTTGGGATTGCAGGTCACCGGGCCGCTTTTCGAGGATCTCGCCGTCTTGCAGGCCTGCCGCGCCTATGAAGCAACCGCCAGCCACGCCTGGCCGAGCGCCGCGCTCAATGCCGCGCTCGCCAAGGCCGAGGGCCCCGCCGGCGCCGCGGTCAAGGCGAAGATCCGGGTTATCCAATAGGCGCTCCAACTTCCCCTCTCCGCCCTTCAGGGGGGAGAGGGAGGGGACCCACCGCGCAGCGGTGGGGAGGTGAGGTGGGCTCTCTGGGCAAGCGCTCTGGAATCCCCACCTCACCCCGACCCTCTCCGCCCCCGGGGGCGGAGAGGGAGTTAAGCCGGCGCTCCGCCCGCACTCGCTTTGTCATAAAGCCGCGCTATGATGCGGCATTGAATCAGCAACACTGGAGGGCAGCAATGGAGCTCTATACCGCCGGCACCGGCAACGGGCAGCGCGCCGCGATCGCGGTCAACGAATGCGGGGTTTCCTGCAAGATCCATGTCCTCAATCTGGGGCAGGGTGACCAGAAAAAGCCGGACTATCTGAAAATCAACCCGACCGCGCGGATCCCGACCCTGATCGACCCCGACGGCCCGGGCGGCAAGCCGCTCACCGTGACCCAGTCCTGGGCGATCCTGCTGTACCTGTGCGAAAAGACCGGCAAGTTCCTGCCGAGCGATCCCGTCGCGCGGGTGCGCATGTTCCAGTGGATGGCCGAGGGTGCGGCCGATTACGCGTCGGTCAACCAGACCATCTTCTTCCTCGGCGCGCGCATGCCGGAAAAGGTGCCGGATTCGGCGGTCAAATTTTACGAGGACCGCTTCGTCAATCTGTGGCGCTTCGCCGACCAGCAGCTTGCCAGCACAACCTACCTGGCCGGCAACGAGATCACCGCCGCCGATCTCGCGGTCTACCCGATCTATGCCGGGCGCAAGGCGCTCCCCGACAATGCCGGGCTCACCCACCTGAAAGCCTGGGGCGATCGAATTGGCGCGCGGCCCGGCGTGCAGAAGGGGATGAAGCTCGAAAACTGAGAGCGGTTCTTCACCTCGGTAGCTGCCCCTACCCCAGCCCTCTCGCCGCACGCGGGGAGAGGGAGGGCGGCGGCAGGTCTCCCAGCGCGTCCCCTCTCTCCGTTTACGGCAGGGCTGTCCGGGAAATCCCGACGATGCTGCCTCGGCGCCCTCGAACCGGCGTTGCAACAAAAAAGTCCCCTTGCCCGGGCTTGTCCCGGGCATCCACGTCTTTGCGAGACCCAACTCCGCAGCGGAAAAAGACGTGGATGGCCGGGACAAGCCCGGCCATGGGGTATGTATGGTTGTTACCCAAGCTCCTAGCACAGCCGGCTTCAGTTCCCCGGACAGCCCTGTGTTTACGGGGAGAGGAACAGGGTGAGGGGCGGGGGCGCTTTACGCCGATGATTAGTAAACTCCTCTGGACGTTGGCGCTGTGCTTGGCGGCGTCGCCCCTGTGTGCCGCCGAGCTGCCGGCGCCGTGGGTCGAGCTCGGCGCCGACGGAACCCTCTCGGTCCGCGCCCTGGTGGCGCCCGGCAGCGCCTGCCCGCCGGTGACGGCGGATGGCGCTGCCGTCACGGCGCTGCCGCGCGGCGCTCCGGACGGCGCTTTCCCGGTACAAATCTGCGAGGCGGGGGTGCCCGCGGCAACCGCTCGCCTCGCGATCAATGGCATGGCACTGCCGACCCTGGCGGCGACGGTACGCCGGATCGCGGTGATCGGCGATACCGGTTGCCGGCTCAAAGGCCGCGCGGTACAGGATTGCCACGATCCCGCTTCCTGGCCGTTTCCCGCGATCGCCAAGGCGGCTGCCGCGAGGCGGCCCGATCTGGTGATCCATCTCGGCGACTATTACTACCGCGAAGGCGCCTGTCCGGCCGGGCATGCCGGCTGCGCCGGCAGCCCCTATGGCGATAATTGGCCGACCTGGAAGGCCGAGCTGTTCGATCCCGCGGCGCCGCTCCTCGCCGCGGCGCCGTGGGTCGTGGTCCGCGGCAATCACGAGGTTTGCCGGCGGGGTGGGCCCGGCTGGTTTCGCCTCATCGATCCCGGTCCCGCCCGGCCGGATTGCGCCGACCGCACCGAGCCCTACCATCTGTCGATCGGCGGGCTCGATCTGTTGCTGTTCGACGGCGCCGACGCCGATGATTTTCTCGCGCCGCCGGACAAGGTCGCTTCCTATGCCGGCCAGCTCGCGCCGCTCTTGGCGAAGGCGCCGCCGCATGCCTGGCTGCTCACGCACCGGCCGATCTGGGCGATGGCGCATGGCGAGCTGAGCGGCCTGACGACCAACCAGACCGAGCAGGCGGCGATCCGCGGCCATGTCCCGGCCGCGCTCGACCTCGTGCTGTCGGGCCATCTGCA
>JBGPTQ010000357.1:0-3270 GCA_041490725.1 Allostellaceae bacterium
GTCTTATTTCCATCATGGACTTAAACCCATCCTGAGGAGGCGCGAAGCGCCGTCTCGAAGGACGCGGATCGTATTGCAGCCCGTCGCCTGTCGGCATGGCGAGATTTATTCACAAGCTCAGGAGTCGGCTGGTCGCTCCTGTGCGTCTATCGCATTTATATATCTTGATAAACTCGTAATAACGTGTTATATTGTGTAAAGATAATCCCCAGGAACCGTTGGGCCTGGGAGTCGCAGATTGCTGCTGTCTTCGCAATATCAGGAGCCACCGATGGCTGAGACGTCGCTGCAACTACACCCGAAACAGCGGGTCCGCGGACGGCCCTTCGTAAAGGGCCAGTCCGGCAATCCCGCCGGGCGGCCGCACGGATCGAAAAACCGCCAGACCCTGGCTGCGCGCGAGCTGCTCGACGGCGAAGCCGCGGCGCTGACGCGCAAGGCCGTCGAAATGGCGCTCGCTGGGGACGCCGGCGCGATGCGGCTTTGTCTCGAACGCATCCTGGCGCCGCGCGGCGAGCCCGAGGTGCATCTCGACCTTCCGCCGATCCGGGATGCCGGCGATGTCGCGGGCGTGATGGCGGCGGTCGCGCGGGGCGGCGTCACGCCTGGCCAGGGCGGCACACTAGGTCGGCTCCTCGACACCTACATCCGGGCCATCGTCGCCACCGACATCGAGCGGCGCCTGCGCCGGGTCGAGGCGACCCCAATCCGGGTCGGTTCATGGTAGCCCGGTCCGGGCCGCTCCCGCTGAAAATTTCTTGCAGAAAAACAGCGAAAACAGCGGCGGCCTGGAGCACGATCCGCTTTGGTTCGACCACCCTCTCAGCCGTCATCCCCGCCCCCGGCTTGTCCGGCAAACCCCGCGTACCCGCAACTTCCTCGCCCGGCTTCATCACGCGCGGTGAGATTTCGCCCGCTAGACCCCGCTAGACCTCGCTGGACGGTGCATGGCAGCTCTCAGCCATGGCTTTCTTTACGAGGGGGCCGGGCGGGCGTTACGCTGCGCCGCGGCGAGATCCGACACCGCCGCCTTCAGGGAAGAGCGCCGATGCTACGCAACCGAGACGAGATTCGCGAGGACAAGAGCTTCGCTCTGTTGACCGACGCCATCCTGCAGCGCGACCAGCCGCGCACCGCGGATTTGTTTTACCAGATGGTGGCGCGTGACGGCCGCTCGATCGGCGAAGCGTTGAGCGTGGTGACCGCGGCCGAGGCGCCGTTCGTCCAGGTGCCGAGCCATGTCAATGTGCGCGACGGCCAAATCACCCTGATCAACAACGACCACACGATCCTGGGGCTGCGCGCCTCGTGCTATCTGATGCCTTACCTGCCGGAGAAATACCGGCTGCTGCCGCTGCTGCAGAGCGTCTGGTATATCGGCGCCGGCCTCGACATCTGGAACCAGCTGCTCGCCAAGTATCCCGGCCGCTATGCCACGATGAAGGGTATCAACGTGCCCTCGCCCGATTACGGGCCCGTGGTATGGCAGCAAGACGAAGCGCCGATCCGCGAGGCCGGCACCGTCGAGGAGCGGCTGCATTCGCACATGATCGCGACAGTTTCCGGCGATTCGCGACGCTCCTACGGCCTCTTCCTCGGGCTGGCGGAGGACGAAGCCATTCGCCCGCAGCTGAAGGACCAGCTCCAATTCCTCGGCCTGATCGACCTGCAGGACACCATCGCCGGGCGCAAGGCGCGCAATACCGGCCACAAGGCGCTGCGGGCGCGTGCGGTCACCGACCTCGCCGACTTCATCGGCTGGGAGGATTCGCACGGCGTCTACTACATGGGCGTGCCGGACATGGCGGTCGGCCCGCTCTACTATTCGCTCTACGACTCGGTCTGCGTCAGGCTCACTGCCGAGTTCCCCGAGGATTTCGGAAAGTCCCTGCCGCAGACCAATCAGGCACCGCTCACCGCGAGCGAGGTCGAGGAAATGGTCGAGCAGCTAATGGTGGCAGACGCCGAAGCGATCACCGAGCTGATCACCGCGCACCTCAAGAACGGCAAGTCCATCAAGAGCCTCGGCGACACGATCCAGATCGGCGGCGCTGAATTGATCCTGCGTACGACGGTGCCGCGGCAATTCACCAATGGCCAACATCCATTCGACTACTGCAACGTCGCCAACAATTGGATCCGCAAAACCGACAGCCCGTATCGGGCTCGAATCCTTTATCTGATGGCGAGCTTCGTCAACGATTCGGCCCACGAAAACAAGCTCTACGAATCGGTGATCGAGAAGGAATGCGCCGGGTTCGATGCATCCGGTCGCGGGTCGGCGACGCTGCTGCGCGAACTCGACGACACGCTGATGACGTTCGACATTCCCGGCACCACCGCGCTCGCCGATGCCTATCTGAAATCGGGGGCGGATCGCAAAGCCTATATGGCCACCATCGCGCTGGCGGCCTGCCGCTTCCAGGACGACCCGCACAACCAGAAAATCTGTGTCTCGACGTTCGAGGAGTACGCCAACAACTCGACGCATCTGCGCGACCGGCTGCTGCTCGCCACGGCGCGCCATCTGACCGGCTGGACCAAGATGCCAGGCGAGCGCGATTGCTACGCCCGTTTCGAGAAGGAGTGGATTTACCATTAGGCAGGATGCTGTAGGGCGGGTCTCGACCCGCCGAACCGGCATGGCGGATCAAGATCCGCCCTACGCTCCGGCGACGGTAGCGCAGCGATCGCTCAGCGCGGCCGCAGCGTCGGGAAGGCGATCACGTCGCGGATCGAGGGGCTGTCGGTCAGCAGCATGACGAGCCGATCAATGCCGATGCCGAGCCCGCCGCAGGGCGGCAGCCCGTATTCGAGCGCCACCACGTAATCCTCGTCGAGCGGCTGGGCCTCCTCATCGCCGGCCGCCCGCGCCAGCATCTGCGCCTCGAAGCGGGCGCGCTGATCGAGCGGGTCGTTGAGCTCGGAGAAAGCATTGGCGATCTCCCAGCCGTAGACATAGGTCTCGAACCGCTCGACGAGGCGCGGATCGCTGCGGTCCGCCTTGGCGAGCGGCGAGATGTCGCGCGGAAAGCCGGTCACGTGAACCGGCTGCAGCAGCGTGTCCTCGACGCGCGCGGCGAACGCCGCTTCGAGCGCCTGGCCCCAGCTCTCGGTGCCGGATAGCGCGCAGCCGAGGTGCCGGGCAGCCTCGCGCGCGGTCGCTGCATCGGCGATGGCGAGAAAGTCGGTTCCGGTCGCTTCGAGCACCAATTCGGCCATGCCGCGGCGCGGCCAGGGCGGGGTCAGATCGATCGTCGTGCCGCCATA
>JBGPTQ010000358.1:0-3265 GCA_041490725.1 Allostellaceae bacterium
CGTCATCCTCGCCGACGCCGGCATGGATCGGGGCGCCGTGTTCGTCGCGACCTGCCTTGCCTCGGCGCTCGCCACGCTGTTGATGGCGCTTCTCGCCAATTACCCGCTGGCGCTGGCGCCGGGGATGGGGATCAACGCCTATTTTGCTTACGGCGTCGTCAAGGGATTGCATTACAGCTGGGAGGTCGCGCTCGGCGCGGTGTTCCTGTCCGGATTCCTGTTCCTGATCCTCAGCGTGACGCGCATTCGGTCGTGGATCGTCGATGCCATCCCGCTGTCGCAGAAGATGGCGATCTCGGCCGGGATCGGGTTGTTTCTCGGGATCATCGCGCTGAAGGATGCCGGCATCATCACGGCGAGCCCGGACACGCTCGTCACCCTTGGCGATTTGAAAGCGCCGGCGGCATTGCTCGCCAGCGCCGGCTTTCTGGTCATGGTGGCGCTCGACCGCCGCGCCGTTCCCGGCGCGATCATCGTCGCAATCCTCGGCACCGCGGCCGCCGGCATCCTTTTCGGCGTCTCGCCGTTCTTCGGGATCGTTGCCCGGCCGCCCAGCCTCGCCCCCACCTTCCTCAAGCTCGATCTGCGCGGCGCGCTGGATGTGGGGCTGGCGACGATCGTCTTCGTCTTCCTGTTCGTCGATCTGTTCGACAACACCGGCACGCTGATCGGGGTCGCGCACCGCGCCGGCCTCTTGGACCGCGACGGTCGACTGCCGCGCGTCGAGCGCGCCTTCGCCGCCGCCTCGCTGGCCGCGATGGGCGGCGCGCTCATTGGCACCTCGACGGTGACGAGCTACATCGAGAGCGCGGCCGGGGTCAAAGCCGGCGGCCGCACCGGGCTCACCGGCGTCACCGTAGCGGTGCTGTTTGTGCTGACGCTGTTCCTCGCGCCGCTCGCCCAGTCGGTCCCGGCCTATGCCACCGCCCCGGCCCTCCTGTTCGTCGCCTGTCTGATGGCCCGCGGCTTGGCCGAGCTGGATTGGGACGACGTCACCGAATACGCCCCGGCCGTGGTCACGGCGCTGGCGATGCCGCTCACGTTCTCGATCGCCAATGGTATCGCCTTGGGTTTCATCAGCTACGCCGCGGTCAAGCTGCTCTCCGGCCGGTTTGCCGAGGCGGGACCGTCCATGGTCGTGCTCGCCGCGCTGTTTATCGTGAAATATGCGTTCTTCTGACCCGAAATCCCGCGGGCTGCGCATCGTCGGCGGCACGCATCGCGGCAGGCGCCTGATCGCACCGCCCGGCGAGGCGGTGCGGCCGACCAGCGACCGCGCCCGCGAAGCCTTGTTCAACATCCTGTCGCACGGCGATTTTGCCGCCTCGGGTCTGCCCTTCGCCGAGCGTCCGGTGCTCGACGCCTTCGCCGGCACCGGCGCGCTCGGTCTCGAAGCATTGTCGCGCGGCGCCAGTGCAGCCGCCTTCATCGAAGAGAGCCGGGAGGCGCTCGCCACGCTGCGCCGCAATGTCGCTGCACTCGGCGAAGAGGATCGCGCCCAAATCGTCGCCGGCGATGCGACGCACCCGCCGCGTGCCGTCTGGGCCTGCGCGGTTGCGTTCCTCGATCCGCCCTACCGCAGCGGGCTTGCCGCGCCGGCCTTGGGCGCGCTCGCCGCTGCCGGCTGGCTGACCGAGGATGCGCTCGTCGTGATCGAGGTCGCGGCGCACGAGGATTTGCCGTTGCCCGGCGGCTTCACCCTCATAGACGAGCGCGTCTACGGCGCCGCGCGGCTCGTCTTTCTGCGCCGCGAACGCGCCCCAACCGGAGACCAGCGATGACCGAGAACCTGCCGCGCGTGACCCTCCCGGACGGCGAGACGGTGCCGGCCTTTGGCCTGGGCACCTGGCACATGGGCGAGGACCGCCGCCGCGCGGCCGAGGAGGTGGCAGCCGTCAAGCTCGGCATCGAGCTCGGCATGATGCTGATCGACACGGCCGAGATGTACGGTAATGGCGCGGCCGAGGAGATCGTGGCACAGGCCGCAGCGGGGCTGCGCGACCAGCTGTTCATCGTCAGCAAGGTGCTGCCCCACAACGCGACGCAGAAGGGGGTGGTCGAGGCCTGCGAGCGCAGCCTCAAACGGCTCAAGACCGACCATATCGATCTTTATCTGTTGCATTGGCGCGGCTCGGTGCCGCTTGCCGAGACCCTCGCCGGCTTCGCGCGATTGAAGCGCGACGGCAAGATCCGCCATCACGGCGTCAGCAATTTCAACACCGACGACATGAAGGAATGGGTCGGCCTCACCGATGGCGAGACCGTCGCCTCCAACCAGATCCTCTACAACCTCGCCCGCCGCGGACCGCAATGGGAGCTAATCCCGTGGTGCCGCGAGCGGGCAATCGCGATCATGGCCTATTCGCCGATCGACCAGGGCCGCCTCCTCGGCAACCGGACGCTGCGCGAGGTCGCCGCCCGGCATGGCGCGAGCGCGGCGCAGGTCGCGCTCGCCTGGCTGCTGCGGCAGGACGGCATGATCGTGATCCCTAAGGCGACAAAGCTAGAGCATGTGCGCGACAACCGCGGTGCACTCGACCTCGCGTTCGACGCTGAGGACCTTGCCGCGCTCGACCGCGCCTTCCCGCCGCCCAAGGGCCGCACGGCGCTCGGGATGCTGTAGGCGGCAAGCGGTCTCCTGGACGCCTGAGGTTTTTTTGCGTCGATTGCCGGGCGCGCGTGTTGTCGTCAGAGTAGCGCGCCAACACCCTGGTGAGGCCCATATGGCCGATCTGACGATCTATCTCGGCAACAAGAACTACTCCTCCTGGTCGCTGCGCCCCTGGCTCGTGCTGAAGCACACCACGGTCGCCTTCGACGAGGTGGTGATCCCGCTCTATCAGTCCGGCAGCCGCGAGACGGTGCTGAAATACTCGCCCTCCGGAAGGGTGCCGGCGCTGCGCCACGACGCGATCACGGTGTGGGAGAGCCTGGCGATCTGCGAGTACCTCGCCGAATCCTTCCCGAATTTCGAGCTGTGGCCGAAAGACCCTGCGGCGCGTTCGCTGGCGCGCGCGGTCAGCGCCGAGATGCATGCCGGGTTCCACGCCTTGCGCGAGCATCTGCCGATGAATGTCCGCTCGAGCTTTCCCGGACGCGGCGTGACCCCCGAGGTGCAGGCCGAAATCAACCGGATCATGGCGATCTGGCGCGACTGCCGTACCCGGTTCGGCGAGGGGAAGGGTGAGTTTCTGTTCGGCCAGTTCACCATCGCGGACGCGATGTTCGCCCCGGTCGTGACGCGCTTCCGCACCTACAAGATCGA
>JBGPTQ010000359.1:0-3265 GCA_041490725.1 Allostellaceae bacterium
CCGGAGGTCGAGGGCTTTCGCTGCCTCGGCCGTAAGCGCGGTTGGCATCGCGGTCGGCCGCGGCGTCGCGAGCGGCAGTGGCCCTTGGACGAGCACCAGCCGCGCGACCGCTGCGCGTCCGAAAAACAGGTTGATGCGCTCGATCACCAAGGGCGCCCGGTGCTGCAGGTCGAGGGCGAGGCTCGACGCGACGCGAAGTTTCAACGCGCCGTCGCGGCCGAGCGCCTCGGGCCAGGTCGCGGCGGCGAGCTCGGCCCCAACCACCGCGGCCCATTCCGCCTTGAGCCGGCCGAGAACGCCGCCGCCGCGCCGGGCGACGATCGGCGCGGCGATTCGCGAAGCGGCGATGCCCGCCGCGCGCATTCCGGGCCGGCGCTCGCTCTCGGCCGGCGCGCCGGTTACTCTGGCGGTTTCGTCTTCCCTGCGTTCGCGACCCATGCCGTCGATCCGATCCCAATCCTCGCTATCGCCACGCCGGGCGGACCCGGCCGCTCTGCTCGCCTGGTACGACCGCCAGCGCCGCGATCTGCCGTGGCGTGTCGCCCCGGGCCATCGCCCGGATCCCTACCTTGTGTGGCTCAGCGAGATCATGCTGCAGCAAACCACCGTGGCGACGGTCGCCCCCTATTTTGACCGATTCGTGGCACGCTGGCCCGACATTCGTCGATTGGCCGCAGCCTCGCTCGACGAGGTGCTGCATCTGTGGCAGGGGCTCGGCTATTACGCACGCGCTCGCAACCTGCATTCCTGTGCCCGCGCCGTCGTCGAACGCCATGGCGGGCATTTCCCCGAGGATCCGCGGCAGCTGCGCGCCCTTCCGGGGATCGGCGACTATACCGCGGCGGCGATCGCCGCGATCGCGTTCGACCGCAGGGTCGCGGCGGTCGACGGCAATGTCGAGCGCGTGGTCGCCCGGCTCTTTGCCGAGCGCGCGCCGCTCCCCACCGTCAAGCCGCGCCTCAAGGCGCTCGCGGGGACGCTGGTGCCAGAGGAGCGTGCCGGCGATTTCGCCCAGGCGCTGATGGATCTCGGCGCCGTCGTCTGCACGCCGCGCCGGCCGCGCTGCATGCTGTGCCCGTGGCAGGGCGATTGCGCGGCAGCCGCGCTGGGGATCGCCGAAAGCCTCCCAGCCCAGAAGGGCAAGCCGGAGCGGAAGCTGCGTCATGGCGTCGCGTTCTGGCTGAGCCGCGGCGACGGCGCGGTGCTGCTGCGGCGCCGCCCGGAAAAGGGCCTGCTCGGCGGCATGATCGTGCTGCCCTCGACGCCGTGGCGCGGCGAGCCATGGACCGAATCGGAGGCAATCGAGGCGGCGCCCGCGGCAACGGCGTGGACCGCGCTGCCGGGCACCGTGCAGCACGGCTTCACGCATTTCCGCCTCGAAATGGCGCTGCTGGCGGGGACGACCGCCGAACCGATCGCGGGCATTTGGGCCAGGCCCGGCGAATTCAAGGATTATGCGCTGCCGACCTTGACGAAAAAACTTGTGACTTATGCACTGTCGGCGTTACCGAAATCGTAGGATGGGTTGAGCGACGCGAAACCCATCATTACGCCGTAACTGTTACGATTCGATGGGTTTCGCTTCGCTCAACCCATCCTACGAGCTACTTCGCCTTCCGCCCCTTCTGCTCCTTTATCCCCGACACGCCTTCGCGGCGCGCGAGTTCGCCGGCGACATCGTCGGGGGAAACACCGAGCGCCGCCCACAGCACGAGCAGGTGGTAGAGGAGGTCGGCGCTCTCGCCGATCAGGGCGGCGCGGTCGCCCCTGACCCCTTCGATGACCGCCTCGACGGCTTCCTCGCCGAGCTTTTGCGCGATTTTCGCAGTGCCGCGGGCGAACAGCTTTGCCGTGTAGGAGGTGGCGGGGTCGGCGCCGCGGCGCGATTCGATGACCCGCCACAGCCGCTCCAAGGCGTCTCCGAGTGGGTCGGCCATCGCTTAAATCCGCACCGGCACGCCGCAGGCGGCGAGGTGCGCTTTCGCTTCGCCGATGCGGAACGTGCCGAAATGGAAGATCGAGGCGGCGAGCACCGCGGTGGCGTGGCCGTCGCGGATCCCCTCGACGAGATGGTCGAGGGTGCCGACTCCGCCCGAGGCGATAACCGGCACCCGCACCGCATCCGCCACCGCCCGGGTCAGCTTGATGTCGAAGCCGGATTTGGTGCCGTCGCGGTCCATCGATGTGAGCAGGATTTCCCCGGCGCCGTAATCGGCAAGCCGACAGGCCCATTCGACCGCGTCGAGCCCGGTCGGCCGACGCCCGCCATGGGTGAAGACGCCCCATTTATCGCCCTCGGGCCCGCCTTTGGGCCCTGGGGCGACCGATTTGGCGTCGATCGCCGCGACGATGCACTGGCTGCCGAATTGCTCCGCCGCCTCGCGCACGAATTCGGGCCGCGCCACCGCGGCAGTGTTGATCGACACTTTATCTGCGCCGGCTAGCAATAGCCGGCGGATGTCCTCGACCGTGCGCACCCCGCCGCCGACGGTCAGCGGCATGAAGCATTGCTCGGCGGTGCGGCGGACCACGTCGTAGAGCGTGTCGCGCCCCTCGTGGCTCGCGGTAATGTCGAGAAAGCACAATTCGTCGGCGCCCTCTCGGTCATAGTGCCGCGCCTGCTCGACCGGGTCGCCGGCATCGGTCAGATCGACGAAGTTGACGCCCTTGACGACCCGCCCGTCCTTGACGTCGAGGCACGGGATGACGCGCATCTTCAGCATCGCACCGCCTCGCCAGATGCCAGAAGCAACGCCGCTTGCGGCTCGATGCGGCCGTCATAGAGGGCGCGCCCGCAGATCGCGCCGGCGATACCGTCCCGCGCATGGGCGGCGAGCGCGGCGATGTCGGCGAGCGCGGCAATCCCGCCCGAAGCGATGACCGGCAGCCCGATCTGCCGCGCGAACCCGGCAGTCCCCGCGGCATCCGCCCCAGTCAGCGCGCCGTCGCGGGCGATGTCGGTGTAGACGATCGCGGCGACCCCGGCATCGGCGAAACGCCGCGCCAGCTCAACCGCGCCGATCTCGCTGGTTTCGGCCCAGCCTTCGACCGCGACCCGCCCGTCGCGCGAATCGATGGCGACGACGATGCGGCCGGGGTAATCGGCGGCGGCGCGCCGCACCAGCGCGGCATCGCGCAGCGCGACCGTGCCGAGCACGACCCGCTCGATGCCAAGCGCCAGCCAGTAATCGATCGCCGCGCGGTCGCGGATGCCGCCGCCGAGCTGGATCTTGAGGTCGACTTCCCGGCGGATCGCCCGCACCGC
>JBGPTQ010000360.1:0-3264 GCA_041490725.1 Allostellaceae bacterium
ACCTGATCAAACATGGGTTTCGCTTCGCTCAACCCATCCTACGCGCTGCCGCGCCCGCCGCGTCGCATCCGTGGGCGCGACCGCTTGTCGGGCATCCGGGCGCGGTGCGGGTCCGGCAGGGCGATTGGCGAGCGGTCTGTCGCATCGATGCGGCAGCCGAGGAAGTGATCGTGGACGCGGTGGCGCACCGCCGGGAGGTCTACCGATGAACGACAGCGATACCGTGACGTTGAGCCGAGCCGAATACGAAGCCCTGCTCGATCGTCTGGAGGATGCGGAAGACCTGGCGACCATCATCGCCGCCGAGGCGCGAGAGGCGGCGCTCGGCAAGGCGATGGCACGTGCCGGCTATCTGCCGTTCGAGCTGGTCGAGCGCCTCGACGCCGGCGAGCACCCGATCCGCGTCTGGCGCAAGCATCGCGGGCTGACCCGCGCAGCCCTGGCCGCTGCCGCGGGCATCGCGCCGAGCTATGTGACCGAGATCGAGACCCGCAAAAAACGCGGCAGCTTCGACGCGATCGCCAAGCTGGCCGCCGCGCTCGACGCGCCGCTCGACGTGATCGCCGCCTGGATGCCGGCGAAATAGGGGTCGCGCGCCCGATCGAAGGCGAGTCAGTGGTCGAGCCGGTATTTCGCGACGAGGTCCCAGTCGAGTTCGAGGCCGAAGCCGGGGCCGGTCGGGACCTCGATGATGCCGTCCTTGATCGGGGCGCGGTTCTTGATGAAGCTGGCCCATAAGGGATCGCGCTCGGGGTCGGGAAAGCACTCGACGTAGGTGCCGTGCGGCACCGCGGCGAGCATGTGGGTCGCGATCTGCGGCTCCTCGTGATGGGCCATCTCGATGCCGTGGATGGCGCACATTCCGGCGGCGCGGCGCCACTCGGTGATGCCGCCCGATTCCGAGGCGTCGAAATTGACGATGTCGACCGCGCCCGCCGCAATGAGGCGGCGCACGCCGTGGCTTGAAATCTCGCTCTGCCCGGCATTGATCGGGATCGTCGTCCGCTGGCGCACTTCGGCCATGCCCGCGGCATCGTCGTACCAGTGGCACGGCTCCTCGAACCAGCTTATGTCGTAGCGCTCGACGAGCCGGGCGAACTTGACCGCCTCGGCGACCGGCCAGCCGCGATTGGAATCGACCGCGATGATCCAGTCGGGCCCGACGCCGTCTCGGCAGGCGGCGACGCGCGCGGCGTCCGCCTCGGCCGAGAGGCCGCCGACCTTGACCTTGCAGCCGGCCATCCCCACCCCGCGCAGCCATGCCATCTCGCGGGCGAGATCGGCCAAACTCTTGCCGTCCTCGTAATAGCCGGCGATCGCGATGATCGGCAGGCGCTCGCGGAACCCGCCGAGGAGGGTGCAGACCGAGGCGCCGAGCGATTTGCCGAGGAGATCCCACAGCGCGGTATCGACGCAGGCGATCGCCTCCATGACCTCTTTGCGGTCGCGGTTCGGCACCGTGAGCTCGAACATGTCGGCCCAGAGGCGCTCGATTCGGCTGGAATCCTTGCCGATCAACAGCGGCGCCAGCTCGTCCCGGATGATTCGCGCGATCTCGCGGCCATGGCTGCGGTTGTCGCCGTTATAAACCTCGCTTGAGAGGCCGCCCGCGGTGCGGATGCGGGTGACGATCGTGTTGCGGCTCGTCACCCGGTAGCCGCTGCCGCTGAACACCTTCTTCAGCAGCATCTCCAAGGGGATCGCCTCGACGCTCTCGATCTTCATGTGCCGGCTCCGCTGGGTTGGCCAGGACCATTGACCGGGGATGATTATCGGCCACGCGAATCCCGCTTCATACGCTTTTTAGAGGGCAAGGCTTGTGCCGGCTTGTGCGGTGCTTGCGCGGTGCTTGTTGCGCCTGGGGGGCTTGAACGCAAGATCGCGCCGGTTATAGTCCGGCACCGGATTTCCCGGCCAGATTGAGGGCACTCGATGCCGCTTCGCTCGCCCGCCGCTGTGCTCGCGGCCGTTTTGTTGCCTACCCTCGCGGTGTTGATCTCCACCGGGCCGGCGCGCTCGGCCGATTTCACCGATTCCGCCGGGCGGCGCGTCGTGCTGCCCGACCAGATCAGCCGCATCATGCCCGCCGAACCGAACGCCGAGGTGCTGGTCTTCGTGCTGGCGCCGGAGAAGCTGACCGGGCTGAGCCGCGACCCGGGGCGCCGATCCCTCTTGCCGCGCTCGGCGCGCCTGCCCGTCCTCGGCTGGCGTCCCCGGTCGACCCCGGCGAGCATGGCCGATACCGCCCGGCAGTTGCGGCCCGATCTGATCATCGATGCCGGCACCGTCACGCCGGACCGGGCCGCCTTCGCCGATCAGGTAACGCAGCTGACCGGCATCCCCTACATCCTGGTCGACGACAGCTTCGCGCGAATGCCCAAGATGGTGCGCTCGATCGGCGCGATCCTCGGAGCCGACAGCCGCCATACCCGCGATCTCTGGCTTTTCGCCGAGCACGCGATCGCCGGCCTGCGCGGCCGACTGTTGATCCGCCCGGCCGACGCCAGGCCGCATGTCTATTACGGACGTGGCCCCGACGGGCTCACGACCGCCCTGCCCGGCTCGCCGGCCGGCGAGTCGATCGACGCGGCCGGCGCGATCAATGTCGCCAGCCCGCTCGGCCGCGGCGCCGAGGTGGCGATCAGTCGCGAGCAATTATTGGGCTGGGACCCCGAAATCATCATCGCCGAAGAGCGCAGCTTTTACGCCGCCTTGCACCGCAACCCGGCCTGGCGGCGTCTCTCGGCGGTGCGCAACAAGCGGGTCTATCTCGAGCCGAGCAACCCATTCGGCTGGATCCAGGGTCCCTCCGGGGTCAACCGGCTGATCGGGCAATATTGGCTGTCGAGCCTGTTCTATCCCGACGCAACCCAGGAAGATCTGCGCGCGACGACCTGCGATTTCTACGACAAGTTCTACCGGATCAAGCTGACCAACGCGCAACTGGAGGCGATGGTCCGGTCGGCCGGCATCCCGCCGGCCGAGGCGCTGCGCCCGGTCGGCGAGCCGCTGGTCGGGCTTGGGGCGGTTCCGCCCGCGACCCCGCAGCCATCCGGCACGCCCGGCGCGCCAAGCGAAACGCCTACGGCGCTAGGCGCCGCGCCCGGGACCACCACCTGCACGATCTCGGGCGGGCCGATGGCGTTCGAATCGCCGATGACGACTCCGGGGGCTACCCCTCTCGACACGTTGCCGCCGGCGGTCGCACCCGGCATCCCGCCGCCGGGCCGCCGCGGCCGCCCGGCCGGGCTCGCGCCGCAGTGA
>JBGPTQ010000361.1:0-3261 GCA_041490725.1 Allostellaceae bacterium
CGGCAGCATCAGGCCTTTCTGCGAGCCGGCGACGACGACATCGATGCCCCATTCGTCGGTCTGTACATCCATCGAGGCGAGCGAGGAGATCGTGTCGACGAGGAAGAGGGCGGGATGGCGCGCCGCGTCGATCGCGCGGCGCAGCGCGGCGACCGGGTTGGCAACACCGGTCGAGGTCTCGCTGTGCACCAGCAGCACCGCCTTGATCTTATGCTCGCGGTCGTCGCGCAGCCGGGTTTCGAGCCGCGCCGGGTCGATCGGGCGGCGCCAATCATTGGCCAGGGTCTCGACCTCGAGCCCGAAAGCTTCGCCGCGCATCCCCCAATTCAGCGAGAAAAAACCGCTTTCGACGACCAGCACCTTGTCGCCCGGCGAAAACAGATTGACGAGCGCCGCCTCCCACGCGCCATGCCCGGTGGCGGCATAGGCGAGGATCGTCTGCTCGGTCTTGAAGACCCGCTTCAGTCCGGCGAAGCATTCTTCGGAAATGGCGCGGAATTGCGCTCCGGTGAAGTCGATGGAACCGCGGTCCATCGCCCGCAGGATGCGGTCCGGGATGTTGGTCGGTCCCGGGTTCATGAAGAAATGATAGCCGTGCGCCATGTCCTCACCTCTGCACGAATCCGCCCCTGCCGCCGGGCGGTGGAGTGCGGCGCAGCATAGTCGCGCGAGCCGGTAAAACAATCGTTGCGACGGTCGCAGGCTTCAGCGGCCGGCGAGCAGCCGGTCGATCAGAGCATCGAGCCGGGGCACCAGCCGGGCATAGCCGGCATGGCTGAAATGCAGATGGTCGGGGGAGATCGCCGGAATGAGCCGGCCCGCGGAATCGAGCAGCACGCCGCCGATATCGGCATAGACGACCGCGCCGTCATCGCCGCAGTTCCGGATCAGCCGGTTGACCGCGACGGTCGCGTGGCGCAGACGAGAACCGGGCGCTTCGTCGCGCGGCCACAATCCCAGGAGCAGGATGCGGGCCTGGGGCAGGTGTCGGCGCAGATACAAGAGATCCGCGCGAATCCCCTCGGCGGCGATTTCGGGCATGCGGCCATGGCCGAGATCGTTGGTGCCGATCAGCAGCACGACCGCTTCCGGCGGCGGCCCGGCGAGATTGCCATGTTCGAGGCGCCAGAGGAGGTGCTCGGTGCGGTCGCCGCTGACCCCGGCGTTGAGGACGCCGCGCGGCATCATGTGCTGGCGCCAGACCTCCTCGTCGAACCCCTCGGTCAGCGAGTCGCCGAGGAACAGCACCCGGTAGGGCTGGGTTTTGACTGCGGCATTGATCTTTTCGAACCGCTGCACCGGCCAGCGCGCTTCGCGCGGCTCGGCCGAGGCCGGCACGTCCCGGGTGAACGGCCCGCAGCGCAACGCCGTCTGCGCGTGTGCCGGGCTTTGCCCCGAGAGCACCGCGACCATTGCGGCGACAATCAATGCGGCGCGGCGGGTCCGAGTCATACGCTGGTGCTCCCAGGCATAAACAGCGCGAGATTGCGTCGCTCCGCTCGCAATGACAACCTGATGGCGTCATTGCGAGGAGCGCTTCGCGCGACGAAGCAATCCCGGTCCATCAGGGAGGCCCGCCGATGCCGACGAGTGACCCGGCCACAGTTTGGCCGAACTACCAGGAAGCCGACTTCGTCATCAAGAATTACGTCTTCACATCCGGCGAATCCCTGCCGGAACTCAGGCTTCATTACCGCACGCTCGGCGTCGCGCGGCGCAATGCGGCCGGGAAGATTATCAACGGCGTCTTGCTGCTGCAGGGCAATACCGGGACCGGGGCGAATTGGTTGCGCCCGAGCTTGGCCGATGAGCTGTTCAAGCCGGGGCAGCCGCTCGACGCGCGCCACTATTTCATCATCATGCAGGACGCGATCGGCCGCGGCGGATCGAGCAAGCCGTCGGACGGGCTCAGAGGCAAGTTCCCGCGTTACCGCTATCGCGACATGGTCGAGGCGGGATACCGGCTGATCACCGAAGGCCTCGGCGTTGCCCATCTGCGCCTGGTGATCGGCAGCTCGATGGGCGGCATGCACGCCTGGATGTGGGCCGAGATGTACCCCGACCTGATGGACGGAGTGGTGCCGCTGTCCTGCCAGCCGGTTGAGATCAGCGGCCGCAACTGGATGGGCCGGCGCGCCGCGGCCGAGGCGATCCGCCACGACCCGGACTGGAACGACGGCTTCTACGACAAAAATCCGCGCCATTACATCTACAGCGCCGCCGGGAATTTCGGCACCGAAAGCCCGACCCGCATCCAGGAAATGGCGCCGACCCTTGCGGCCGCCAATGCGCTCTACGAGCGCCGGCTGGCCGAGGCGGCCAAGGGCGATGCCAACGACTCGCTGTGGGCGATCGAGGCGATCATGGACTACAACCCCGAGCCCGATCTCGACAAGATCAAGGCCCGGGTGCTGCTGATCAACGACGCCGAGGATCACGCCAACCCGCCCGAGCTCGGCACCGTCGAGCGGGCGATGCAGCGGGTGAGGGATGGCCGCTATGTGCTGATCCCGGCCGGCCCCGACACGCACGGCCATTTTAGCCATTACTACGCCAAGCTATGGAAGCCCTATCTGATCGAGTTCATGGCGACGCTCGGTCCCGTGCAGGCGGCAGCGGCGGAGTGACGGCGATGCTGATGCGCGCCGTCGCCGTCGCCGCCGTGCTCGCCCTCGCCACGGCGGCGCCCGCCGCGGAAAGCCAGTGGGCGAACCTTCAGGAAGGCGATTTCATCATCAAAAACTACGCCTTCAAAAGCGGCGAGAGCCTGCCCGAGCTGAAATTGCACTACCGCACCTTGGGGACGGCAAAGCGCAACGCCGCCGGCGGGATCGTCAACGCCGTCTTGCTGTTGCAAGGCAATACGGGCACCGGGGCGAACTGGCTGCGGCCGGCCGAGGCGGACGAATTGTTCAAGCCGGGGCAGCCGCTGGATGCCGCGAAGTATTTCATCATCATGCCAGACGCGATCGGCCGTGGCGGGTCGAGCAAACCCTCCGACGGTCTCAGGGCCAAGTTCCCGCATTACCGCTATCACGACATGGTCGACATGACCCACCGGCTGATCACCGAGAGGCTCAACGTCGCTCATCTGCGCCTCGTCATCGGCGCGTCGCTCGGCTGCATGCACGGCTGGCTGTGGGCCGAGATGTACCCCGACCTGATGGCAGGCGTCGTCGGGCTGTCCTGCCAGCCCATTGAGATCAGCGGTCGCAACCGGATCAGTCGGCGCGGCGCGGCCGAGGCGATCCGCCACGACCC
>JBGPTQ010000362.1:0-3259 GCA_041490725.1 Allostellaceae bacterium
AAGCCGATCCTCCTGTCGATCGGCTACGCCGCCTGCCATTGGTGCCATGTGATGGCCCATGAAAGCTTCGACAATCCGGCGATCGCGGCGCAGATGAACGACAGTTTCGTCGCCGTCAAGGTCGACCGCGAGGAGCGCCCCGATCTCGACACGATCTACCAGAACGCGCTGGCGCTGATGGGCGAGCATGGCGGCTGGCCGTTAACGATGTTTTTGACCCCGGCCGGCGAGCCGTTCTGGGGCGGCACCTATTTCCCGCCCGAGCCGCGCTGGGGCCGCCCCGGCTTCCCGCAGGTGCTGGCGGCGATCGGCGATGCCTATCGCGGCAACCGCGACACGGTGCTCAAAAACGTCGTCGCGTTGCGCGAAGGGTTGGCGCGGCTTGGGCGGCCCGAGCGCGGCGAAGGCACCGCGCCGGATATCTCCCGTCAGCTGCTCGACCGCGTCGCCGAGCGGCTGCTGCGCGAGGTCGACCCACTCAATGGCGGCATCGGCATCGCTCCCAAATTCCCCCAATGCGGGATCTTCGAGCTGCTGTGGCGCGCCTGGAAGCGCACCCGCCTCGAGCCCTATCGCGAGGCCGTGCTGCGCACCCTGACGACGATCTCCCAGGGCGGCATCTACGACCATCTCGGCGGCGGGTTCGCGCGCTACGCCACCGACGCGCGCTGGCTCGTGCCGCATTTCGAGAAGATGCTGTACGACAACGCCGAGCTGATCAGCCTGATGACGCAGGTCTGGGAGGAAACCCGCGACCCGCTCTACGCAGAGCGCATCGCCGAAACGATCGGCTGGCTCGAACGCGAGATGATCAACCAGCACGGCAGCTTCGCCAGCAGCCTCGATGCCGACAGCGAGCACGAGGAGGGCAAGTTCTACGTCTGGTCCGAGGCCGAGATCGATGCGGTGCTGGGCGAGCAGGCTGATTTGTTCAAGCGCATCTACGACGTGACCGCGGAGGGCAATTGGGAGGGCCACACGATCCTCAACCGCCTCGCCCACCCCGCGCTCGCCGATGCCGCGACCGAGGCGGCGCTGGCGCGCTGTCGCGAACAGCTGCTGACGGCGCGCGCGCCACGGGTGCGGCCCGGGCTCGACGACAAGGTTCTGGCGGATTGGAACGGGCTGATGATCGCCGCGCTCGCCGCCGCCGGGCTCAGTTTCGAGCGCGCCGACTGGATCGCGCTCGCCGAGCGCGCCTTCGGCTTCGTCGGCGCGCGGATGACCGGTCCCGACGGTCGGCTGCGCCACAGTTGGTGCGCCGGCGAGGCGCGCCACCCGGCGAGCGTCGACGATTACGCCAATCTCTGCCGCGCCGCCCTCGCGCTTTACGAAGCCACCTCAGACGGCGCCTATCTGGCGCAGGCGCGCGACTGGGTGGCGGTGCTCGACCGCCATCACTGGGATGGCGCGGCAGGCGGCTATTGCTTTGCCGCCGACGACACGCAGGATTTGATCGCGCGGGTCAAGACCGCGAACGACGCCGCAGTCCCGTCCGGCAACGGCACGATGGTTGGGGTATTGACCCGCCTCGCCCTCTTGACCGGCGAGGATGATTATCGCCGGTGCGCCGAAGCGATCATCGCGGTCTTCGCGGGCGAGGTGGCACGCAATTTCTTCCCGCTCGCGACCCTCATAAACAATGCCGCGCTGGCGATGAAGCCGGTACAGATCGTCCTCGTCAGCGATCCCCTCGACCCGGGCTTCGCGCGTTTGCGGCGGGCGGTCTATCAGGTCTCGCTGCCGAACCGGGTGGTGCTTGCGGTCGCGCCCGCAGCGGCGTTGCCGGAGGGTCATCCCGCGCGTGGCAAGGGGCTCTTCGGCGGGCGCCCGGCGGCCTATGTCTGCGACGGCCCGGTGTGCTCCTTGCCGCTCAGCGAGCCACATGAACTCGTCGACAACCTCGCCGCGCTGCGCTAATGTTCGTGAAACGTTCCCAGCGAGGCGCCATGCCCTCCCTCTCGATGCCGAGCCCGGTCGGGCAGCTCACGATTGACGAGCGGGACGACGCAATCGTCGCGATCCGCTGGTCGGATGCGCCCTCGGGCAACGGCAGCCCGCTGCTTGCCGAGGCGGCGCGCCAGCTCGCAGCCTATTTCGACGGAAGGCTTTCGCGTTTCGACCTGCCGCTCGCGCCCGCCGGGTCGCCGTTCGAGATGCGCGTGTGGTCGGCCATGCTGGCCATCCCCTATGGCGAGACCCGCTGTTACGGCGATCTCGCGCAGGCCGTCGGCTCGGCGCCGCGTGCGGTCGGCCGCGCCTGCGGCAAAAACCCGCTCCCGATCGTCATTCCCTGCCATCGCGTGCTGGCCCGCGCCGGCCTCGGCGGCTATAGCGGCGAAGGCGGGCTCGCCACCAAACAGCGCCTACTCGCGCTCGAAGGCGCGCTCGGCTAAGTGTGTTATCGTCACCCCCGCGAAAGCGGGGGTCCAGAGCTGCCGGCTGAGCCTTTGGTCCCCTGGATTCCCGCTTTCGCGGGAATGACAGACAACGGGCAGAAGGGGTACGGCAATGGTGCAGGCGATCCGTTTCGAGAAGACTGGCGGTCCCGAAGTGCTGTCATGGCAGCAAGTCGAGGTCGGCAAGCCCGGTCCGGGCCAGGTCCGGCTGCGCCACAGCGCGGTCGGGCTCAACTACATCGACACCTATCAGCGCAGTGGGCTCTACCAGATGCCGCTGCCGAGCGGGCTCGGCTCCGAGGCCGCCGGAATCATCGAGGTCGTCGGGCCCGGGGTCAGCGGGCTCAAGCCCGGGGACCGTGTCGCCTATGCCGGTGGCCCGCTCGGCGCCTACAGCGAGGCGCGCGTCATGCCGGCCGACCGGCTCGTGCCCCTCCCGGCGGGCATCACCGACCAGCAGGGCGCGGCGATGATGCTGAAAGGCATGACGGCCTGGTACCTCATTCGCCGCACCCATGCGGTGAAGCGCGGCGAGACGATCCTGATCCACGCCGCGGCCGGCGGGGTAGGTCTTCTCGTCTGCCAATGGGCCAAGCATCTCGGCGCCACGGTGATCGGTACGGTCGGCGACGACGAGAAGGCCGCTCTGGCGAAAAAGCACGGCTGCGACCATGCGATCAACTACCGGCGCGAGGATTTCGTCGCCCGGGTCAACGAGATCACCGGCGGCAAGAAATGCCCGGTTGTCTATGATTCGGTCGGCAAGGACACGTTCTACAAGTCGCTCGACTGCATCGCGCCGTTGGGTCTGATGGCGCTGTTCGGGCAATCCTCGGGATCGGTACCGCCGGTCGATCTCG
>JBGPTQ010000363.1:0-3257 GCA_041490725.1 Allostellaceae bacterium
AGGCTCGCGCAAGCGCGCTCGCAGCCGGCCTCGCGTCGGCCTTCTCGTCCCGGGCGCAAGCAGATATTGCGGTCTCACGCCTCGGAGATATACAAGGCGTAGATCATGATCGTCATCGAGCTGCCCGATGAAGCCGCCACGGCGGCGCTTGCCGCACGCATCGCGGCGCTTGCCCGGGCGGGCGATGTGATCGCGCTCAAGGGTGAACTGGGCGCCGGCAAAACGAGCTTTGCCCGCGCCTTCATCCGGGCCCGCGGCGGTGCCGGGGAGGTGCCGAGCCCGACCTTCACGCTGGTGCAGGTTTACGATGTCGGCGATGCGGCGATCTGGCATTTCGATTGCTATCGCCTGCGCCGCCCGGAAGAAGCCTGGGAGCTCGCCATCGAGGACGCCTTTGCCGAGGGGATCTCGCTGATCGAGTGGCCGGAGCGCCTCGGTCCCCTGGTCCCCGCCCGGCGCGCCGTCGCGGTTGGACCAGCGCAAAGGCTGATCAGAAGGCGCCGGGCCGGAAGAAGGGGACCCAGCCGCTCGGGCCATTCGATCAGCGAGATCCCCTCGTTGAAGGCATCCTCGATGTCGAGCTCCCAGGCTTCTTCCGGGTCGCGCAGCCGATAGCCGTCGATATGCCAGATCGTCCCCTCGCCGAGCTCGTAGACCTGCACCAGCGTGAAGGTCGGGCTCGGCACCGCCTCGACGCCGCCGCGCGCGCGGATGAAGGCGCGGGCAAAGCTGGTCTTGCCGGCGCCCAGCTCGCCTTTGAGGGCGATGACATCGCCCGGCCGGGCGAGCGCCGCGATGCGGGCGGCAAGCGCCGCCGTGGTGGCTTCATCGGCTAGCTCGATGACGATCATTGCTGTGCCTTGTATATCTGTGCGGCGAGAGGCCGCAATATCTGCTTGCGCCCGGTGCGGGCTCGCCGCCAGCGCGCTTGCGCGAGCGCGCGCCGCGGCTAAGCTGGCGCGATGCAGAATGCTCTCGACAGCTGCGATGTCGCGATCATCGGCGCGGGACCGGTGGGGCTGTTTGCCGTGTTCGAATGCGGCATGCTCGAGATGGGCTGCCAGGTGTTCGACGCCTTGCCGGCGCCCGGCGGGCAATGTGCCGCGCTCTATCCGGAAAAGCCGATCTACGACATTCCCGGGTATCCGCGAATCGGTGCCGCCGAGCTGGTCGACCGCCTGATCGAGCAGGCCGCTCCGTTCGCGCCGGTTTTCCATCTCGGCCAGGCCGTCGCGCGGCTGACGGCAACGGCGCAAGGCTTTGTCGTCGAGAACGCGGCCGGCCAGCGGGTCGCCGCCCGCGCGGTGGTGATCGCGGCAGGGGCCGGCGCGTTCGGGCCCAACCGCCCGCCGCTCGATCGTCTCGCCGAGTTCGAGGAGCGCAGCGTCTTCTATCTCGTCCGGCGGCGCGAGGATTTCCGCGGCCGCCGCGTGGTCATCGCCGGCGGCGGCGATTCGGCCGTGGATTGGGCATTGTCGCTCGCCGATATCGCCGAGCGGGTGATGGTCGTCCATCGCCGCGCCACATTCCGCGCGGCGCCGCAATCCGCCGCGCGGCTGCAAACTCTCGCCGAGGACGGCCGGATCGAGCTGGTCATTCCCTATCAGCTGCACGCGCTCGAAGGGGCGGACGGGCAACTCTCGGCGGTGATCGTCGCCGATCTCGCCGGACGGACCCGCCGGCTCGCGGCCGATTGCCTCTTGCCGTTTTTCGGCCTTGCCACCGATCTCGGCCCGCTTGCGGCATGGCGGCTCGATCTTGACAACCACCGCATCAGTGTCGATCCCGCCACCTGCGCCACCTCACGGCCGGGGATTTTCGCGATCGGCGACATCGCCGCCTATCCCGGCAAGCTCAAGCTGATCCTGTCGGGCTTCGCCGAGGCGGCGCTCGCGGCGCACGCGATCCATCCGCTCGTCCATCCCGGCGAGGCGCTGCATTTCGAGTATTCGACGATGAAAGGGGTGCCGGGAAGCTGATCGCGCCGGAATTATGTAGGTGTCTCACCTAAATCACCGGCCATGACGGGTCGACCACCGCGGAGCAGGACGCCGGGGTAGGTGTAGGCCGCAGCATCGCGAAGTTTTTCGGCTGGCGTACGCAGGCCAAAAGTATGTGTGCGGCCACCTCCGCCCGCGCCCGCCGTGCTGCCCTCGTATTTCCAATCGCTTTTGTCGAGGAAAACAACATCAACTCGCCAGATTACGACCGGACGCCCCGGTTTGATCGTCCGGGTGGCATCGATCAGATAACGCCAAACGATGTACCAGCCGGGATGATCGTAATGAGACTGTATAGCCCAGGGGCGAATACTGCCCTTTGATTCGAGGGCGAGGTCGGGGGGCGGATTTAGCCGCCCGCCTAGCGACAGATCCGGGAACCGCTGCTGCGCGATATCTGGATGCTTGTGCCGCTTATACGGGCTGAGGGCGTCGAGTGCGCGGACACCGAAGGTGCCGACGATCCCACTAAAGGTATTAGCTTGCTCGTAATAGAGATCAACGAGCTCGGCCGTCCGTTCTTCAACGAACGAGACGGCGTTTCGGATATGGGATGTTTCCAGCCCCGCCGGCAGCGGCAATGTTCTTCTCCCCCGAACCGTCGCCGGGAGAGGATGCACGCTCGCAGTAGAGCTGCGCAAGTGCCGGAATGGTCCGACGCGCAATCTCAAAATAGGTACTGTCGATTTCGATGCCGACGCTCTGATATCCTACGGCGACGGCAGCCGCGACAGTCGAGCCGGCCCCCATGAATGGATCGAGTAGGACGCCCGTTCCGAGGGGCAGCGCCGCCCGCACGATCTGGCGCATGAACGCCTGGGGTTTGAGCGATGGGTGAGGCGCTATAGCGCGTTCTTCCCGTCGGGTCGGCGTCGAACGAATCACGTCGAGAAACGGCTCGGTTTCCGAGACTCGGCGCAAGCCGCCCGTTCCCCACTTGCGAAGATTGTCTTGAACGCGGCCCTCGCACGGCTTGCGGAATAGGCCCCACGGTTCCCAGGCCGAGCGGGGCATAACCGATACGCCACTGAACTCGTTGTGCGCGTTCTTTGGTCGGTCGCCACCCCGGAGCGTCTGAACGAGCCGGATGACCTCGCCGCGTTTCTCAAATCCGGCCTCCATCAGCGGCATATAGACCAGATGGGACAGCAGCGGATTCGTGGCAATCAGAATATGCGCGCCGGGCACCAGTACCCGCATCGCCGCCGCTGCAAAACCCTCAAAGAACTCCCGCAATGCCGCCCGGTCGGTCTCGTC
>JBGPTQ010000364.1:0-3252 GCA_041490725.1 Allostellaceae bacterium
ACAAAAGAGCGCGTGCTGATCGTCGATTTCAAGACGGTCCGGCCGCCGCCAGCCACCGAAGACGAGGTGCCGGCGATCTACCTCCAGCAGCTGGCGACCTATCGCGCCGCGCTCGCCCGGATCTATCCCGGCCGCCCGGTCGATTGCGCCCTCTTATGGACCGACGGCCCGCTGCTGATGCCGATCAGCCCGGGGCTGCTCGCCCGCCATCTGCCGGGGCGGCTGCTGGCGTAACTTGCGGTTACCCTCCGCCGGAACCAATGCCGCCGCGCGCGCGTTCGTGTCCGCGAAAGAGGGCGGCGCGATGCGATCACTGATTGCCTTTTATCTGACGTTCGGGATCGTCCTGTTGCTGGTCGGCTTTTATGGGACTGGCGACTGCCCCGTTATGAACAAGGATGTGGTCAGCGATGGTGTTTTCGTCCTGGGGTGGCCGGTGTATTTGTACAATGATGTCGTGCGTGGGCCGCTGACGGCGGCGCAATTGCTGCACCTGCAGGCCTGCCAGGATGGCGTCGTCGCCTTCCGCGGCGTGTTGCTGCGCTGATCAGCCAAAGCCGAATTGGTCTAGCCAAAGCCGAATTGGTCTAGCTAAAGCCGAATTCGGGGCCGGCACCGCGGCGCAGCCGCTGGCCGAGCTCGTTGCCCAGGGCGACCGCGTCACCGACCGCGCCGGCGATATGGCCGCGCCGCTCGGCACTGCCGTCGGGCGCGAGCAGCAGCGCGTCGAGGCTGAGACGATCGCCCGCGATCGTGGCCAGTCCGGCGATCGGCGTGCGGCAGGACCCGTCGAGCGCCGCCAGCATCGCCCGCTCGGCGGCGGCGCAAGCCGCGCTCGGCGGATCATTGAGCGGCGCGAGCAGCTGCCGCAACACCTCGTCCGCTTCCCGGCACTCGATCGCCAGCGCGCCCTGGCCGACCGCCGGCAACATCAGCTCCGGCGCGAGGATTTCGCTCGCCGCCCCCGCTTTGCCGAGGCGTTCGAGGCCGCACAGCGCCAGCACCAGCGCATCGAATTCGCCGTGGGCCTTCAGCCCACGGGCTTGTCCCGTGGGGGCGAGCTTGGCGAGCCTGGTGTCGACATTGCCGCGGACCGGCACGATCGCGAAATCGCCGCGGTATCGCAGCAGCTGGGCGCGGCGCCGCAGCGAGGCTGTGCCGATCCGCGCGCCGTGCGGCAAGTCGGCGAGACCGGCGCCGCTGCGCGAGACCAGCGCGTCGCGCGGATCGTCGCGCGCCAGCACGCCGCCGATTTCGAGCCCGGCCGGCAGCACCGTCTCCATGTCTTTCAGCGAGTGCACCGCGAGATCGATGCGGCGGTCGAGCAGCGCCTCCTCGATCTCCTTGGTAAAGAGGCCCTTGCCGCCGATCTCGGCGAGCGGGCGGGTCAGCACGCGATCGCCGGTGGTGCGGATCGCCACCAGCTCGACCGCACCCTCCGCGGCGAGGCCGGGATGGGCATCGCGCAGCCGGTCGCGGACAAGCCCGGCCTGATAGAGCGCCATCGGGCTGCCGCGGGTGCCGATTCGAAGAGACCGGGAGGGCACGGATGCTCCTCTACAAATGTCGGGCTGTTCTAGCCCGCTCGGCTCGGCCCCGCCAGGGAAACGCTGGTGCCAGGCCCCCGGCTTGTCTACGGCGAGGGCACCGGCGTCGGCGGCGTCAGCGGCAGGATGTTCAGCCATGCCAGCCAGAAGGTGGCGAAGGCGAGCGAGAGCACCGTGATCGGGATTCCGGCGCGGGCATATTCCCTGAAGGTCAGCCTGGCGCCCACGCGTTCGGCGCCCTCGGCGATCAACAGATTGCTCAGGCTGCCGCTGAGCAGGAGATTGCCGGCAAGGGTCGAGAGCAGCGCCAGCGCATAGAGGACCCCGGAAGGCGGGTTCGGCCAAATCTGCAGCAGCAGCATCGCCGTCGGAACGCTGCCGATCGCGTTGCTGGTCACCCCGGCGAACGGGAGCAGCAATAGCAGGTTGTTTGGCAGCAGCTGGTGATCGTCGAGGAACGCCAGCGCCTTGGCGGCGATCCCCGCATCGTTGAGTTGCCCGGTGATCGCGAAGAGACAGGAAACCAGGAGCAGGAGTGGCCAATCGACCGCGGCGATCATCGTGCGGCTGGTGATCTTGCGATTGGCCAGCAGCAATGCCGCGATGATCAGCGCGCCGATTTCGCGCGGCAGCGAGGTGGCGAACAGAATCAGCAAGGCAAGGAGCGCGACGCCGCCCTTGATCGTCTGGTTGCGGTCGAGGACATGCTCGGTGACCGCCGCGACCGCTATCGCGTCGGCTGGGACCGAGGCCTCTCGGATGCGGCGATGCCATTGCAGCCACAGCACGGTAAAGACGACGAGGAGCGTAAACAGCGCCGGCACGCCGCAAGCCGCCAGAAAGTCCGCGAAATCGAGCCGGCCGATGGCGCCCAAGAGGATGTTCTGGGGATTGCCGATCATGGTGGCCGCCGAGCCGGCGTTGATCGAGGCGGCGAGCGCGATAGCGAAAGGCCGCGGATCGAGGGCGCGGCGCCGCGCGCCGGCGAGCAGCAGCGGCGCGATCGCGACGACCAGGATGTCGTTGGCGAGCACCGCGGACAACACGCCGCCGATCGCAACCGTCAGCGCCAGCAGCGCGGCCGTGCCGCCCCTCATCTCGACGATCGTGCGGGCGCACAGGTCGATAAAGCCCGATTCGGCAAACTGCGCCGAGATGATCATCATCGCGAACAACAGCGCCACAGTTGGCATGTCGACCGCGCTGCCGAAATCGTCGAGATTCATCTCGCCGCTCGCCAGGAGCGCGATCACCGCGAGCAGCGCGATGCCGGTCCGGTCGACCCGCAGCCATGCGATCCGACCGGCTGCCATGCCGAGATAGGTCAGGATCAGGACCAGGAGGACGAATGCGGCGTGCATCTGGGGACGCTGGCGGATGTCTGTTGATCATAGGGCGAGGGCGATCCGGCGGAGCCCGGACTCATCTCTTTTGCAACAGTTTTGCGCCGCAGCGTGGCTTCCGCGCCACTAGAACGGCGGGGTCTGCGGCTCGCGGTCTTCTTCTGGTTCGATCCTCCTTCTAGTGTCCAGGCGTCGCCCACTTGCTATATGATGGGCTGCATGACCGATCTTCTCGCCGACCGCCCGCTTCCGCCAGATCAGCCGCCCGATCAGCCGGCCGCTCACCTCGCCGCCCTCACCGAGGCGCAATGCCGCGCCGTCGCGTCGGTCGAGGGCGCCGTCCTGGTGCTGGCCGGTGCCGG
>JBGPTQ010000365.1:0-3250 GCA_041490725.1 Allostellaceae bacterium
CGGACATCGGCGGCGATCGCCTCGGCGATCTCGCCGTGGTAGAAATCGTCGGGGCCGTATTCGGCGAGCCGGGCCAGCGTGTCGGCCACACGGGGGTTGATCAGGGCCGGCGGTTCGCCGTTCGGCGGGCAGACCGGCGGCAGCCCGCCCGGCAGCCAGATCCGCGCGCTTTCGTCATAACGGCGCAGATCCGCGGCGGCGGCGGCGGTCTTCAGCGTCACCCACCAGTCGACCGGCAGGCCCTGACGGGCCAGCGCCACCGCGGGCGCCAGCAAATCGCGCCACGGCGTGCGCCCGAAGCGCTCGACCGCCAGCGCATAACCGCGCACCGCGCTCGGGATCGCAAAGGATAAGGGCCCGTGCATGTTGCGGTCGCCCTCGACGCGCGGCCAGGTGAACAGCTCGGTAATCGTCTCGTCGGTCAGCTTGTACGAAGCGGGATCGAGCCCGGCCGGAGAGATCGGGCCGAAATCGACGATTTCGGCGCGCCCGCCGCCCGGCGGGGTGACGACCATGAAGCCGATCCCGCCGAGCCCGCTGTTCCACGGCTCGCGCACGGCCAGCGCGAAGGCCGTCGCGACCACCGCATCGACCGCGCTGCCGCCGGCGGCCAAGATCTCGGCGCCGATTGCGGCGGCGACCCCGTTCTGCGCCGCGACGACGCCGCCGTGCGACACGGCGACCGGCTTTTTGACCACCCAGTTCTGCATCAGCTGCGCCATCTCACGAGACCTCGATCGCGTCGACGCGGCTCTTGTAGAACGCATAGTGGCCGGCGAGCCCCACCGCCTCGTCATAGGGCGCGCGATAGGCCCAGACGGCGTTTTCCGACTGGTGGTCGGCGCCGGCGCCAGCGACCTCGATGGTCCAGTAGGAGCAGTCGCCCTTGAACGGGCAATAGCTCTTGTGCTCGGTCGCCCGCATCAGGTCGAGCCGCACATCCTTCTCGGGGACATAGTGGACCGGCTCATGGCCGGTTTCCTCGCACCGCACGGCCACCTTGCTGTCGGCGATCACGGCGCCGGCAAAGGTGACGCGCACCCGCCGGGTCTCGGGTAAGAGATCGACCCGGTGCTCGGGCTTTGTGGCATAGCCGGGGGCGGGATTAGCCATGAGAAACCTCTCCTGTTGTTCAGCGGATTGTCTCGGAAGGCGGCGCCTTTTGCGATCCGCGCCTTTGGGTGCCGCATTCAAACGAGGCGACACAGCTCTGATGCAGCTGCGGATCGCTGACCGGTCCGCATTCCTGGGCGATGCGCTTGGCGCGAAACGCCGGGTTGGTGCACAGCGCGCGCTCATATTGCTGGCTCGCGCGGACATTCTGTTCGGCGCCCTGATCGGTGGGCGACTGCGCCCAGGCGGTTCCGGCCACGGCGATCAACGCGGCGGCGGCAAGGCAAAGCAAGGAACGCCCCGGCATGGTTGTCCTCCCCTGTTGCTGGATCCGTCGCGCGGCGGCTCAGCCGACCATCGTCAAGCCGCCACTGACACTCAACACCTGGCCGGTGATGTAATCCGAGCGCCGGCTCAAAAAAAACATCACCGCCTCGGCGATCTCCTGCGGCTGCGCGATGCGGCGGAACGGGATCGCCCGGGTCAGCGCCTCGCGCATGCGCTCGGGCTGATGCTGAAAGAGCGGCGTATCGGTCGGACCGGGGCAGACGCAGTTGACGTTGATATGGTAGCGCGCCAGCTCGCGCGCCAAGGATTTGGTGAACGCGATGAGGCCGCCCTTGGCCGCCGCGTAGACGGTCTCGCCGGTGCTGCCGACCCGTCCGGCATCGCTCGAAATATTGACGATCTTGCCCTGCTGCGTCGCGACCATCGGCGGCAGCAAGGCCCGGGTCAGCCGGATCGCGCCCATGAGGTTGATCGCGATCAGCTGGTCCCACATTTCCGGCGGATTTTCGAGAAACGGCTGGATGCGGTCCCAGCCGGCGCCGTTGACCAGGCCGTCGATGCGCTCGACTTGGGCGTGCACCGCCGCGGCGAAATCGGCGATCGTCGCGCTCTGCGTCAGGTCGAGCGGCAGATAGTCGAGCGCCAGCCCCTCGCCTGCCGCTTGCGCCGCGACCGCGCGGCCGCCCGCCTCGTCAATGTCGCCGACGAACACCCGCGCGCCTTCGCGCGCCAGCAGCAGGCTCGTCGCCTTGCCGATTCCCGAGGCGCCGCCAGTGACAACGACAGTGCGGTCTGGCATCTCCATCGCGATCTCCCCTTGCCGATCGTGGCGGCGTTGCGCGATGTTCGGTGTTCGCCCCGGCCGGTGTCAACGTTGGTCAGTTACCGTGAGGTCAGGTTAGCGTGAGGTCACTGGGGCGCGTCGCTCAACCGTCACCATCAACCCGCCGTAAGGATGCAGGCTTATGCGCCCGACCGGCCGCACCGGATGGTCGGCGGCCAGCCGAAACTGGAAGCGGCGGGCGAGAACGGCGACCACGATCAGCATCTGGGTCATCGCAAAGGACGCGCCGACGCAGATGCGCGGGCCGCCGGCGAAGGGGACATAGGCAAACCGCGGCCGGGCCGCGGAATTCTCCGGGGTGAACCGGTCGGGATCGAAGCGGTCGGGGTCGCTCCACAAGCGGCGATGGCGATGCACGACCCAGGGCAGGATCGCGATGATCGAGCGCGGCGGGACATTGTGGCCGCACACCACATCTGCCGCGGCGGCCTCGCGCAGGATCCCCGGTATCGGCGGATAGAGCCGCATCGTCTCGTCGATCACCTGGCGCGCGTAGGAAAGCTGCATCAGCTGGCCCGGGGCGGGCGGCCCTCCCTCTAACATCGCGTCGAGCTCGGCATGGAGCCTGGCTTCGGCCTGCGGATGCCGGGCAAGCAGGTACCAGATCCAGGTCAGCGCGCGGACCGTCGGCGAAACGCCGCCGGCAATCATGCTCGCCGCCTCGTCGCGAACTTCCGCCCGCGCCAGATGTTCCCCGGTTTTGCGGTCGCGCTGGTGAATGAGGCGCCAGATCAGATCGTGCGGCCCCGCATAGGCCGCGTCCCGCCGAGCGTCGATCAGGCGGTAAATCAACGCGTCGAAAACCGCGATTTTGTGGCCCCGCTGGTCGGCCGGACGCAGCGGATCGAGCAACGGCCCGAGCGGGGTAAAATCCACCAGGCGCGGCTTGCGCGGATATTTGGCGAGGCCGGTCAGCATCGGCACGGCGGCGGGTTCGCCACCGGTGACGACCTGGTTCCACAAGCCGATCAGCAGCACGCCGATGACCGCTTCGAGATCGAACAC
>JBGPTQ010000366.1:0-3245 GCA_041490725.1 Allostellaceae bacterium
CCCGCAAGACCCACGCCGAAGCCGCCAGGCAGTTCATCATGGCTGAACTCGTAACCCGCAACGACCTTAATACCGCAATCGACGGTTTGCGCCGGGAGATCGAGAACCAGACGCTCCGCATCACGGTCCGCATGGGCGTGATGCTGGCGGCCGGCCTTTCCATCCTCGCCGCGCTGCAGCGGCTCCACTAAGGCATGACCTATCGCGTTGAGATCACCCGCGATGAGACGCGGCCGTCCGGGGGCGTCAGCATCGAGATCACCGCCTATATCGGCCGCGTCCCCGAAACCCCCGCGGTCGATGTCGAGCGATTGACCCGAGCCCCCAAGGGGGTGTGGAACAGCCGGCTCCTGTTCAGCGGCGATTTCGACTCGCTGGCCGAGGCGCTCGCCGCGATCGAGGCCGCCTATCCCGACGTTCAGGACATAAGCTGCAACGAGTGGCCGGTCGACTACGAATATCCGCTCGAAATGCCGCCGCTGCACCGATCGGCGGACAAATGGCTGCCCGGCAAACGTCCCTCGCTCGGCCCGCCGCCGCAACTCGATTGGCGGGTCGGTTGAGAACCTCAGCCCACCGATACTCGTCATTCCCGCGCAAGCGGGAATCCAGGGCCACCGCTCCGTCGCTCGCCCCTGGACCCCCGCTTTCGCGGGGGTGACGAAAGAAGGTTGAGGCTAGCGGCCGTCCTCGAGAATGAGGCGGTAGACACCGCGCAGATTGCGGTAGCGCTCGGCGTAATCCATGCCCCAGCCGACGACGAAATCCTGCGCAATGTCGAAACCGGCATAGGCCACCGGCAGCTCGAGCGCGGCGGCCGCCGGCTTGCGCAATAGCGCGCAGAGCGCGAGGCTGGCGGGTCCGCGCCGCCGCAGGCGATCGACAATGGCCGCGCGGGTCAGGCCGGTGTCGAGGATGTCCTCGACCACCAGGACATGCCGGCCGTCGAGATCGAGCCGGTCGAGGCCGTCGAGCGCGACCTTGCCGGAAGATCGGGTGCCCTCGCCATAGGATGACGCGGCGATGAAATCGACCGTGACCGGGATGCTGATCTGCCGCATCAGATCGGCGGCGAAAACAACGGCGCCCTTCAGCACGGCGACGAGGCTGAGCGCCTTGCCGCGGTAATCATCCTCGATCCGGCGGGCGAGCGCGGCGGTTCGGGCGCGGGTGCGCCGTTCGGAAATCAGCTGTTCAAGCCGTTCGACCATCTTGCCTCCAAATCAGGATATCGGCATTATTATCTTGACAATTGCGTATTAATCTGATATGGTGATCGCGGTCCGAATGCGGCGCGCTGTTGCGGAGGGAGGGTGCCCTGTCATCAATCCATGCCCAGCTACAACCAGCCGGGCGGAGGTCAGCGAGCCCGCCCCGCCGCTGATCCCCACGCTGTAAAAACAGCAGGAACAGCGCGGCCGGGGCCGCCGCCAATCCCGCCCGGGAGCACCCGATGCGCCTCACCCCGGTGTTCCACGCCGGCTGAGCCGATCGCCCGCTCGCTGTGCGACACAGCCCCGCGCTGGACAGCCGGTGGAGACATCCTCTATAAGCGCGCGTCCTCGGCGCCCAGGTAGCTCAGCTGGTAGAGCAACGGACTGAAAATCCGTGTGTCGGTGGTTCAACTCCGCCCCTGGGCACCATTTCTTTTCGATTTCTTATGGGCGGATCTGACAGCGCGGCGGTGCGCGCTTACTTCACGACGAGCACGGCGCAGGATGCGTGATCGACCAGCCGGTCGGTGGTGCTCCCGATCAGCCGGTTGTAGAGCGCCGAATGGCCCATGAATCCGACGACCAGAAGGTCGCAATCGTGCGTCCGCACGAACTCGACGATGGCCGGAACCGGATGGCCCGGGAACAGGTGGGTTTCGAGCGACACGCCTTGCAAAGCCGCGAGCTGCCGGGAGCGCTCGATGACTGAGGCGAAGCGGTGTCCGGCTTCCTCGCGCTCCTCCTCGACTTCGTCGATGGTCTCCGCCAGGTGCAGGATCTCTTCGACCGAGATCATGTGCAGCTCGGCACCGCATTTGACGGCCAGATCGATCGCGGCTTGCAAGGCGGCGAAGGCGCCCGGCGACCCGTCATTGGCGGCGAGAATTTTTCGGAACATCGCAGGCCCTCCTTCCGAGCCGCTGCCGCTCAACTCTCGCGCGCGGCGAGCCAGGCGAAGATCGGCAAGGCCGCCGCCTGGAGCAGCGCCGAGGCGAGGACGACGGCAGCGATCGAGAGATCGTACAGAACGCCCAACAGTATGCTGCCGGCAAACCACGCGACACCATAGACGGCGTTCATGATGCCGAGCGCGGTGGCGCGCCGCTGTTGCGGCGCCAGGCGCGAGATCGTGGCGCGCATCACCGAATCCTGCGCGCCGGTGCCGACCCCCCAGCACGCCATCCCGATCGCCGCCAGCGGGAAATCGCCGAGGAAGACCAGGGGCGCCGCGGCGGCCGAGGCGACTGTCGCCAGGATCATCGTGCGGATGCCGATCCGGTCGAACAACGAACCCAGCGCCAGCGCACTGACGCCGTCGACCGCCATCGCCAGCGCGAAGAGGATCGGGATCCACTCTGGCGGCATGACCCGCGCCTTGTCGAAATGATAGGCGATCAGCGGAAAATCGGCGTAGCCGGCGGCGATGAACGCAACCGCGACGATATAGACCCAGAAGATCGGCGCGAGGCCCTCGCTTTCGAGCGGCGGCGGGGCGAGCTCGAAGTCGCGCGGTCGGGGAAACAGAAAGCGCGCAGCGAGCAGCACCGCCATCGCCGACAGCGCGGGGATGACGAGCCAACCGAATGCAACTTGATAGCCGCTGCCGACGAACAGAACGAGGCTGACGACGAGCGGTCCGATCACCGCGCCGATCTGGTCGAGCGCCTGGTGCAGGCCGAACCCCCAGCCGAGCCCGGTTTGGCTGGCGGCATGCGACAGCATCGCATCGCGCACCGGCGAGCGGATGCCGCGGCCCATGCGCTCGGCGACGATCAGCACGACCGCGATCTGCCACGAGCCGGCAAGCGCCAAGAGCGGCACGGCGAACAGGTTCAAGACGTAGCCGGCGATCGTGACCGCCCAATACCTCCCGGTGCGGTCGCCGAAATAGCCCGAGGCGAGGCGGGCGCCAAAGCCGATCATCTCGCCGAAGCCGGAGACGATGCCGATCGTCGTCGCGGTGACGCCGAGCATGCCGAGATAGGGGCCGGTGATGCTCCGGGCGCCCTCATAGGTCATGTCGCCGAACAG
>JBGPTQ010000367.1:0-3239 GCA_041490725.1 Allostellaceae bacterium
CGATCCCTCGCTGATCGCGGCGTCGTAAAAGGGAAGATCACGCCGGATGATGCCGGCGATCAGCCCGGCCTCGCGCGGCGGGAAGCGCTTTTCGCCAACTTCGGTGGCGCGCGAGGGATCCGCCTTCAATGCGGTCTGCGCCGCGACGAGCGCCCGCAATGCGGCGGCGACCATTTCGGGCGAGCGCTCGATCAGCCGGTCGGTTGTCGCCAGAACCGGCATCGTGTAGTCGAAACAGCCGGGCGGCCCGTCGCCGCGCCGCACATCGAGGACGACCCTACCGACGCCTGCGGTCACCGCCAGCTCGCTGGCCATGCCATTGGCCCAGAACCCGTCGATCGCGCCCTTTGCGAGCGCCTCGGCTGCGGTCAATCCGAAATTGACGCTCGACCCGGTCGCCCCCGGCACCGGGCCGATGCGGATGTCATCGCGCTTGAGGTCGAGCCCGGCGGCGGCGAGGAACCCGCGCAGCCCCATCTCGACCCAGGGCGCAGCACCGATGCTGCGGCCTTTGAGCGCGGCGAGATCGCCGCGCACGATGCCGAGCTCGGTGCGCATCACCAGGAACCAGTACATGCCCTGGGCCAGGGCGCCGAGCAGCTTGACGCCGCGCCATCGGGGAAACGCCGCGAGCGCGCCGTGCGCCGCGCCGCCGACGAAATCAATGGCGCCGTCGCGCAACGCCTCATAGGCGCGATCGACCGGGTAGATCAGCTCGGCGGAGACTTGGAGCCCCTCGCGCTCGAAAAAGCCGAGCTCGGCCGCGGCCAAAGCCGGGAAATACGAATTCGAGATCAGATCCGGTATCGCGAGCTTCATGCCGCACCTCTATCCCATGTCATTGCGAGGAGCCCGAAGGGCGACGAAGCAATCTCGCGGCGATCGTGGCACAATCGGTGCGAGATTGCTTCGCTTCGCTCGCAATGACAACTGTAGGCGCCGCCGCGCGTGGCGATGCCGGAATCCAGACCGGCATGGCTACCGGTCAACCGAACGATAGGGGATCGTTGGGATGAGCCCATTCGAGCTGGCGGAGCCGGCCTCGCTCGCCGAGGCCCTCGCACTGCTCGATCCCGAGGATAGTTCGGTGCGCGCGATCGCCGGCGGCACCGCGCTGATGCTGATGATGAAATCGGGGCTCTACCGGCCGCGGCGCCTGGTCAGCCTGCGCAAACTCGGGCCGGCGCTTGCCGGCATCCGCATCGCGGCCGATGGCGGGCTCGAAATCGGCGCGATGGTTCCTCTCGCCGAATTGCAGCGCTCGGCCGCGGTTCGGGAGGCGGCGCCGGTCATCGCCGAGACCTTGCTGACCCACTCCAATGTGCGGGTGCGCAACGTCGCGACGATCGGCGGCAATCTCGCCCATGGCGACCCGCACATGGACCTGCCGCCGGTGCTGATCGCGCTCGGCGCGGCGGTGCGGGTCGCCCGGCCGGGCGGCGAACGGACGATCGCCGTCGAGGATTTGTTCACCGGATATCTCGAAACCGTGCTCGCCAACGACGAGCTGATCACCGCCGTGAGCGTGCCGCCGCAGGCGAGCCGGCAGGCCGCCTATGTCAAATGCACCGCGCGCTCGGCCGATGACTGGCCGGCCCTCGGCCTTGCGGTGTCGCTGCGGGTCGAGGACGGGATCGTAGAGGAGCCGCGGATCGCGATCGGCGCCGCGACCGAGGTGGCGATGCGCCTCTCCGCGACCGAGGCGTGGCTCACCGGCCGGCGCATCGACGACGCAGCGTTGCGCGACGCTGGCCGCGCCGCCGCGGCCGAAGCGCCGGTCGTCGCCGACCACCACGGATCGGCGGCGTACAAGCGCGTGCTCGTCGAGGTCTATCTCGGGCGGGCATTGCGCCGGGCCCTGGCGGGACCAACGCCGGGAGCGATGACATGAGCGAGGCTCCACGGCTCCCCTCGGGTCAGATCGGGCGCTCGCTGCCGCGGGTCGAGGCCCGCGCCAAGGTCACCGGCACGGCCGAGTACATCCACAATCTGCGCCTTCCCGGCATGCTCTACGGCAAGATCGCCCGCAGCACGATCCCGCATGGCCGGATCACCCGCATCGACACGCGCGCGGCGGCAGCGATCGCCGGGGTGCAACGTATCGTCACCGCTTCCGATATCCGCACGGTCATCGCCGAGCCCTATTTCGGGCCCGCCTTTCACGACCAGCCGATCCTCGCCGAGGGCAAGGTGCGCCATGTCGGCGAGCCGGTCGCGGTGGTGCTCGCCGCCGACCCGCATGTCGCCGAAGCAGCCGCGCAGGCAATCGCGGTCGAGTACGAGCCCCTGCCCGCAATCTTCGACGAGGTGGAGGCGGTGAATTCGGCGGCCATCGTCCATGACGTATTGAAGCCGGCCGGCATCTTTCCCGATCTGCAGCACCTCGCCGGGCGGCGCGACACCAATGTCGCGCTCGATTTCCACTTGCGCCGCGGCGATACAGAGCGCGCCTTCGCCGAGGCCGAGCATGTTTTCGAACACATTTTCCGCACCCAGCAGGTCATGCACACCCCGCTGGAGCCGCATGTCTCGGTGGCCGATGCGCGGGACCGCTCGGTAACGATCTACAGCTCGACCCAGACCCCGTCCTTCGTGCGCATCGAGATCGCACGGCTGTTGGGCTGGCCGGAGAACCGGGTCAGGGTCAAGACCGCCTTTCTGGGGGGCGGCTTCGGCGCCAAGGTCTATGCCAAGCTCGAACCGCTGGCGGTGGCGCTGTCATTGCTCGCCCGGCGTCCGGTCAAGCTGGCGCTCAGCATGGAGGAGCAGTTCTTCACGATTTCCAAGCACGCCAGCACCTTCCGCATCAAGAGCGCGGTGAGCCCGGAAGGACGCATCACCGCGCGGCATTGCGAGGTCTTCTACAATGGCGGCGCCTATGCCGATATCGGCCCGCGGATCGCGCAGAAATCGGGTTTCAGCGCGGCCGGCCCCTACGACATCGCCAATGTCGCGATCGATTCCTACGAGATCTACACCAACCGCCCGCCGGCCGGGGCGTTGCGCGGCTTCGGGGTGCCGCAGCTGGTCTGGGCCTATGAGAGCCACACCGACCTCGTGGCCCGCGCGCTCGGTATCGACCCGGTCGAGTTCCGCCGCCGCAATTTGTTGCGCGACGGCGCGCCGCAGGCGACCGGCACGATCATGCGCGACGCGGCGATTGCCGCGGTGCTCGATCGGCTGGCGGTGCGGATGGGCTGGGGGCAACCGTTTGATCGCGGCGGCGGAACGCTGAAGCG
>JBGPTQ010000368.1:0-3233 GCA_041490725.1 Allostellaceae bacterium
CAGCGCGGCGGCCTTGCTGTGAGCCTGCCCCTCGTCGGTCTGCGCGAGGATCACGCCGAATTCATCGCCGCCAAGGCGCCCGACGATGTCGCTCGACCGGATATTGTCGCGCAGCACCGTGGCAATGTGGCGCAGCGCCGCATCGCCCGCGGGGTGGCCGTGTTCGTCGTTGATCTGCTTCATGTTGTTGACGTCAAAATAGACGACGCTCGCCGGCACGCCATAGCGGTGGGTGAAGGCGATCATGCGGGTCAGTTGGCGCACAAAAGCGCGCCGATTGGCGACCGGGGTCAACGAATCTTCATCGGCGAGGCGTTCGAGCGAGGCGATCCGACCGCGCGCCTTGGCGAGCTCGTCGCGCAGGCGGTCCCGTTCCGCCGCGAGCCGGGCCACCCCCTCGCGCAGTTCGGGGGTCAGCGCATCCTCGGAAATGCCCGGAATGCCGAGCACCGACCCTGGTTCGCACCCCGCGCCCGCGCCGTCGTCGGACGCCCGGCGGCGTCGCTGGCGGTCGACGCTGGCGTCGGCCGGGCCTGAACCACGCGGTGGCATGTTCAGCGATTTCCTTGCCTGGGTCGCAGGATGGGCGTTCCAGCCCTGTCTATAATCGAGTAAGGAGGGTTTTCTGAAGCAAATTTCTGGGGTCGAGCACCGCTTCTATAATCGGCCCGCACGCATACTCGAACCGGAAGGAACGACATGACCGAGGCGGCTTGTGTGATCGGCATCATCATGGGCAGCCAATCCGATTGGGAGACGATGCAACATGCCGCCCGGGCGCTCGACCGGCTCGGCATCGCCTACGAGACCCGCATCATCTCGGCTCATCGCACACCCGAGCGGCTCTTCGAGTATGCGCGCGGCGCGCGGGCCCGCGGCCTCAAGGCGATCATCGCCGGCGCCGGCGGCGCCGCCCATCTGCCGGGCGTGGCCGCGGCGCTGACCACGGTGCCCGTTCTCGGGGTCCCGGTCGAGAGCCGCACCCTGCGCGGTCTCGACAGCCTATTGTCGATCGTCCAGATGCCGGCGGGCGTGCCGGTGGCGACCTTTGCGATCGGCCAGGCCGGCGCGGTCAATGCCGCGCTGTTTGCCGCCGCCATTCTCGGCCTCAGCGACCCCGCCGCGGCCGCCGCGGTCGAAGAGTGGCGGCGCGCGCAGGCCGAGGCCATTCCCGACAGCCCACAGACGCAGTGACCCCGTTACAGCCTGATCCGCTAGAATCCGAGCATTTCCCCTTGCCACCGCGCACGCGAGAGAGAAAAAATAAATCAGGGTCAAGCGATTGCAATTACTCGATTTATGACCCTGGAAACAGCGGAATAACAGCGGCGGAAACAGCGGGTAACAGCGGCGGAAACAGCGGGAGACCAGCGCGGCGAGGGGCGGATCGGCAATGATGTTCGGCATCGGCGGGTCCGGCGGCGAGGCGAGGATCCCGGATATATATGTTCTTGGTACGTTCTTTTCAAGGGCGGCCGGGTCGGGCGACAACGCCATCAGCGCGAGGGGCGCAACACGCGCAGTGGGTTCGGCAGGCTTGCGGCCGCGGTCGTCAAGCGCTCGCGCAGCCCGGTCATGCGGTGCAGATCGGCGAGCCGGCGCTCGATGAAGGCCTGCGTGTCGGCGAAGTCCGGCGATCGGTCGTCGAGCCAGAACAGCAGCGCGGCGGCATAGATTCCGGCCAGGGTTGCGCGCTTGGTATAAAAGCTGAAATCGGTCGCCTCGTCGCCGACCCCATGCCAGGTCGCGTCGACCGTGTCGTAGAGGAGGCGCAGCCCAAGCAGTGCGTTCTGCGGCATTGCCAAGACCGAGAGGCTCCGCCGCACCGCCTCGCGCCAGGGCGCCAGCACCGCGAAGCGCAGCCGCAGCGCCAGCGCGATCCGCCGCGACAGGCTGCGCGGCTCGACCGCAGCCGCTTCGAGCCGCTCGATCATCCCGCGATCGGCCCAATGGCTGAAGGCGGCAATCAGGTCCGGCGCGCCGCGCGGAAACAGCGCGATCGCTTCGCCGACCGGAATATCGGCGCGCCGTGCCGCGTTGCGCAAGGCACGCCGGGTCCAGCCGTCGAACGCGACATCGGGCAGGATCGCCGCAAGCAGCCGCTCGCACTCGCGCTCGGCAAACGGGCTCTTCATGGTCCCGCCTCGCCGGCGAGGAACGCCGCCAGGTCGATCGGATGGCGTTGCAGCTCCTCGACAAAGACCAGAAGGCGGTGGTCGGTCATGCGCTGCGGATAGAGGATGCCGTCGAGGTGGTCGCATTCGTGCTGCACCACGCGGGCATGAAACCCCGCCGCCGCGCGCTCGATCACGGCGCCGTCGAGGCTGTGCCCGCGATAGCGGATGCGCAGATGGCGCGGGACGACGCCGCGCAGCCCGGGAACCGACAGACACCCTTCCCAGCCGAACGCGCGCTCGGACCCGACCGGTTCGACCAACGGGTTGATCAGCACCGTCAGCTCCTGCTCGGTATCGCCGGGCAGCTCGGTCAGCCGCTCGCCGCCGACGCGGAACACGACGAGACGATAGGGCATATGCACCTGCGGCGCGGCGAGGCCGGTGCCGCCGGCATCCTCCATGGTCTCGACCATGTCGTCGACGAGCCGGCGTACCCAGGGCGCGGTTGGGTCCTCGACCGCGGCGGCGGGTGCGCGCAGCACCGGATGCCCCATGCGGGCGATTTTCAGCAGGGCCATGATCCCAATATGTGCAGCGGGGCCGGCGAGGTAAAGCAGCGCCGGCCGACTTCACAGGATCGGGCGGAAATGCTAATTGTTGGCGCAGAGAGAGGCCGCCCATGCGGCCGTTTGAGGTTTGACCATCTGCGGAGAGAAGCAGCCGTGCAAGTCCTCGTTCGCGAAAACAATGTCGACCAGGCCCTCCGAGTCCTCAAAAAGAAAATGCAACGCGAGGGAATGTTCCGCGAAATGAAGCTTAGGCGCAATTACGAGAAGCCCTCCGAGCGGCGCGCACGCGAGCAGGCCGAGGCGGTGCAACATAAAAATACTTTCAGATGAGGCACGTGGCAATTTCCAGCGGCTCCGAGTTGTTACTTAGTTAGGGAAAGAACGATGATGCACGATATTAACAAGCTGCCTGAGTTGTTAGCTGAATGGAAGTCTCGCAGCGATGCGCTCTATGATCTCCTCTCGTCACTAGGCGACGCGAAGACGCTGGCGCGGATTGCTTTCGACAACTCTGGCTTTTGCACCGAATTTCCGACGCATCAGAACG
>JBGPTQ010000369.1:0-3229 GCA_041490725.1 Allostellaceae bacterium
CCGATCGCGCAATGGCTGAAGGGGCAATTCGCCTGAAGCGTGCGCCGGAAAGGGCCAGTTTGCGGCTGCATGGGCCGTCCTGCGTCCTTCGAGACGCGCCCTTTGGGCGCTCCTCAGGATGACGCAAGCCTTGAATCGCATTAAGAAAGAACGTCATCCTGAGGAGCCCGCGCAGCGGGCGTCTCGAAGGACGCATGGCATTTATCCAGGTCTGAAACTGCGACAGCAACTGCGGCCGGTCTGGACTTGCATCCGGCCCTGGCTTTTAGATTTTGCCGGCCCTGCCCACATAGGCCCCCATAAGCCGACCACCGCGCCCACCCTTGCGAGGAGATCCCGTCATGACCGACATCGTCATCGCCAGCGCCGCCCGTACCGCGGTCGGGGCCTTCAATGGCGGGCTCGCGGGCCTGGCGGCGCACCAGCTGGGCGAAGTTGCGATCGTCGAGGCGTTGCGCCGCGCCCAGGTCGAACCCCGCGAGGTGTCGGAGGTCATCCTCGGCCAGATCCTCGCCGCCGGCGAAGGCCAGAACCCGGCGCGCCAGGCGGCCGTGGCGGCCGGCATCCCCTATGAGGCGACGGCCTACGGCGTCAACCAGCTGTGCGGCTCGGGGCTGCGCACGGTTGCCTTGGGTTATCAGGCGATCCGCAACGGCGATAGTGAGATCGTCGTCGCCGGCGGCCAGGAGAGCATGAGCCAGGCGCCGCACTGCATCCATCTGCGCAACGGCATCAAGATGGGCGATGGCCAGCTCGTCGACACGATGCTCCGCGACGGGCTGTGGGACGCCTTCAACGGCTACCACATGGGTAACACCGCCGAGAACGTCGCAACGCGCTGGCAGATCACCCGCGAAGAGCAGGACGAATTCGCCGTCCGCTCGCAGATGAAGGCCGAGGCGGCGCAGAAGGCGGGCCGCTTCAAGGACGAGATCGTTCCGGTCATCGTCAAATCCCGGCGCGGCGACACGACAGTCGACACCGACGAGCACCCCAAGCACGGCACAACGCTCGAGGTGCTGGCGAAATTACGCCCGGCCTTCGACAAGAACGGGACGGTCACCGCGGGCAACGCCTCGGGCATCAATGACGGCGCCGCCGCGGTCGTGCTGATGACCGCCGAGGCCGCCCAGCGGCGCGGCCTCACGCCGCTCGCCCGTATTGTCTCCTGGGCGACCGCCGGGGTCGATCCGGCGATCATGGGCACGGGGCCCATCCCGGCCTCTCGCGTGGCGCTCAAAAAGGCCGGCTGGTCGGTCGGCGATCTCGACCTCATAGAGGCCAACGAGGCCTTTGCCGCGCAGGCCTGCGCGGTCGGCAAGGAACTCGGCTTTGACCCGGACAAGCTCAACGTTAATGGCGGGGCGATCGCGCTCGGCCATCCGATCGGCGCCTCGGGCGCCCGGGTGCTCGTCACCCTCATCTACGAGATGCAGCGACGCGACGCGAAGAAGGGACTGGCCACGCTGTGCATCGGCGGCGGCATGGGAATTGCGATGTGCCTCGCGCGCGACTGAACGATAACCATAAGGACAGGCAGGGTAGGATGGGTTGAGCGGAGCGAAACCCATCGTCACCGACCGGCCTGGGGCTTTGATGGGCTTCGCTCCGCTCAGCCCATCCTACGAGGGCTGTGGATAAGGGAGGAACGCATGGCCAGGGTCGCGGTGGTCCGGGTCGCGGTGGTCACTGGCGGGACGCGCGGCATCGGCCGCGCGATCGCGGTGGCGCTGACCGGCGCCGGTTACAAGGTTGCGGCCAATTACGGCAGTGACGACAAGAATGCGGAGCAATTCGCCGCCGAGACCGGCATCCCGGTGTTCAAGTTCAACGTCGCCGATTTCGCCGCGTGTGCCGAAGGCATCAAGGCGATCGAGGCATCGCTCGGCCCTATTGAGGTGCTGGTCAACAATGCCGGCATCACCCGCGACGCAACGATGCACCGCATGAGCTTCGAGCAATGGAACGCGGTCATCCAGACCAACCTTTCCTCCTGCTTCAACATGTCGAGGGCGGTCATCGAGGGCATGCGCGAGCGCAATTTCGGCCGCATCGTCAATATCGGCTCGATCAACGGCCAGGCCGGCCAGTACGGCCAGGTCAACTACGCCGCGGCGAAATCGGGCATTCACGGCTTCACCAAGGCATTGGCGCAGGAGGGTGCCGCGCGCGGCATCACCGTCAATGCGGTCGCGCCCGGCTATGTCGATACCGAGATGGTGCGTGCGGTGCCGAAGGACGTCTTGGAAAAGATCATCGCGCGCATCCCGGTCGGCCGCCTCGGCAAGGCCGAGGACATCGCCCGCGCCGTCCTCTTCCTGGTCGCCGACGAGGCGGATTTCATCACCGGCTCGACCCTCTCGGTCAATGGCGGCCAGCATATGTATTGAGGGGCTGGGCGGCGAACACGATCTTCACGATAGGCCATTCGACGCGGACCGTCGGCGAGCTGATCGCCCTGTTGCGGGAGGCCGTGGTCGATCGGCTCGTCGATGTGCGCTCGGTGCCGCGGTCGCGCACCAACCCGCAATTCAACGCCGACGCCTTGCCCGCGCCGCTCGCGGCATCGGGGATCGGCTACAGTCATCTCGCCGCGCTCGGCGGGTTGCGCCATCACCCGAAGGGTGCGCCGCCGTCGCCGAACACGCTGTGGCGCAGCGACGCATTCCGCAACTATGCCGATTACGCGATGACCCCGGCGTTCCGCGCCGGCCTCGACGAATTGTGCGGGCTTGCGCGCGACGAGCGCTGCGCGATCATGTGCGCCGAGGCGGTGTGGTGGCGCTGTCACCGCCGCATCATCGCCGATTACCTCTTGGCGCGCGGCGTCGCCGTCACCCACATCATGGGGCCGGGCAAGCGCGACCCGGCGACTCTGACCCCGGGAGCACTTTCATCGCCCGACGGCACGATCCTCTACCAGGAGCGGGACCGAGGTGGAGCGCCGCCGGCCTCACCCTAAATCAGACGCGCTCGCTGCTCCCATTCGCCTTGCGGAGAGTGCATTAGTCATGCAAGGAAAGACCAGAGGACACCATGAACGGTCGCTCTCTTTATCGCGTGCGGATCGAAGGGGCGAAATACGGTGCCAGCTTTGGCTCGGCATTGGCGATCGCGATTTCCTATACGACCAATCACTCGATCCTGTGGGCGATTATTCACGGGGTGTTCGGTTGGTTGTACGTCGTCTATTTCGCGCTCTTCCGAGATTAACGGCCCGACCCAAACC
>JBGPTQ010000370.1:0-3226 GCA_041490725.1 Allostellaceae bacterium
CCCTGCCGCGCGAAGCCGGCGCAGCACAGGCAGGCCAGCACGATCCAGCCGTAAAACACTGGGAGCCGCGCGCTCAACAGCGGCGGAAGGAAAGGCCGGTTCATCGCCGCGCCAGGATAGCCGAGAACAGCGGCGACGGAAGCCGCCTTCGCCGCCGCCATCCGCTCTGAACGAGGCTCAGGGCACTGCCGCAAGGGCGGCCTCCAATTGCCGCAAGCGCCGATCAAACTCGGTCGTCTCGATGGCCCGGGCCAGCGTCTCGATGATCTGGCACAGGTGCGCCGCCTCGCCCGGGGTGATCGCCCCTTGCGCAGCCGCGCCGGCGAGCGCCCCCATCGCCCCGGCGAGATCGGCGGGGCCGCGGATCGCCGGCATCGTGAATTGCACGGCCCGCTAGCGGCGCGGCCCGACGACCCGGTCGAGGCAGAGCCGCAACGCCGACGCATCGCCGTCAAGCGCCAGCTCGACGGCCTTCCTGGTCAGCGCCTCGGCCTCGCCGTCGAGCAGCAATTCGGCGGCGCGGTTGGTCTTGTCGCGGCAGCCACGCAGCCACCGGCGGGGTTGCCGGATGTGCCCTTCGCGAACGGCCGGGCGGGCGAGCGACCGTGCGATTTTTGCTGATCTTGCTGTTTTATCAGCGCGAGATCAGCCATCGGTAGGTTCCTGGAGGTTGGGTGTGATCCGCGCGGCTCGTGACGGGAGCCGTGGTTCGGAGAGTTGTCTTTGTACCATATTTATGCCAGTTTGTCAATGACGTTTATCACAATCATACCGTCGCACCGAATAACCCGCTCTCGGCGGCGATACCGAGGCCATCGCACCCGCCATTTTACCTCGCGCTTTGGACAATGGCTGTAGCTGTAGGGCGGGAAAGCGCAGCGCATTCCGCCAATTTCCGTGGCAATTTCGGTGGCAATTTCCGTGGTGACAAGCGGGCCCGTCAGCGGCTCCTCGAAGCCGGGCACCTCGCACCGGCGAGGCGGCCGGATCGCCCAGGCCTTCCGCCGGGCGATGCTTTGCCGGTTGCGGCGATATCCGGCGGAATGCGCTGCGCTTTTCCGCCCTACGCTCGCTGAAACCGGACTTGAATCCCAAGCAGGAAGTCTAAGCTGTGAGGCCATGAAAAACATCACAGTATCACTCGACGACGAAACCTACCGGCGCGCGCAGATGATCGCCGCCCAGCGCGATACGTCGGTGTCCGCGCTGGTCAAGCACTTTCTCGTCGACCTGGCCTCCGGCGAGACCGAGTTCGAACGGCTAAAGCGCTTGGAGCAGACGATCCGGGAAAGCATTGTGGACTTCGACGCGTCCGACCGGTTGTCGCGCGACGAGGTTCATGACCGCGGTCTATGATCGCGGCGGCCCGAGCGCTCGGCTGCCGCGAGATTTATTCCGAAGATATGAGCCATGGCCGTGAGGTCGAGGACGTCGTGATCATCAACCCGTTCCGCTGACGCGGTGCGCCGGCTAATTCCGGGGGAAAGAATGGGCGAATTCGCAGTGGGTCAGCCGGTTCCGCGCTTCGAGGATCCGCGGTTGCTGCGCGGTGGCGGCCGCTATGTCGACGACATGGTGCTGCCGCGTATGGCCTGGGGCCACGTGCTGCGCTCGCCGCACGCGCATGCGCGGATCCGCTCCATCGATGTCGCCCGAGCCAAGGCCGCGCCGGGGGTGCTGGCGGTGCTGACCGGTGCCGATTGGCTAGAGTCCGGCTGGGGCGATCTGCCGGTGCCGGACGGGATGCGGCGGCGCGATGGCGCGCCGATATACCGGCCGCGCTTTCCCGCGCTGGTGACCGACCGGGTGCGCTGGGTCGGCGACTATGTCGCGTTTGTCGTCGCCGAGACAAAGCATCAGGCGGCCGACGCCGCCGAGCTGATCGAGGTCGATTACCAGCCGCTGCCGGCGATCGTCTCGACCGCCGGCGCGAGCGAACCGGGCGCCCCGCGCGTCTGGGAGGATTGCCCCGACAACATCTGCTTTGTCCACGAGGTCGGCGACAAGGCGGCGGTCGCGGCCGCTTTCGCGCGCGCCGAGCATATCGTCAAGCGCCGGCTGGTGATCAACCGGGTGACGGCGGCGGCGATGGAGCCGCGCGGCTCGATCGGCGATTTCAACCCGTCCGATGGGCGCTACACGATCTATACGACGCTGCAGCGCACCCACGCCTACCGCGCCGAGCTCGCGCAGATCATCAACGTGCCGGAGAGCCGGGTGCGCGTCGTCGCCGGCGATATCGGCGGCAGCTTCGGCATGAAATCGGCGATCTACAACGAGGTGGCGCTGGTCTTGCTGGCCTCGAAAGTGCTCGGACGCCCGGTCAAATGGACCAGCACGCGCTCGGAAGCGTTCCTCTCCGACGCGCAGGCCCGCGACAACGTCACCGAGGCCGAATTGGCGCTCGACAAGGACGGTCATTTCCTCGCCTTCCGCGTCAAGACGATCGCCGCGGTCGGCGCCTATACGCAGGCCGGTTCGAATGCGTTTGTGATGAATCTCGGGACCCTCGCGGGGGTCTACCGTACCCCGGCGATACATGCCGACGTCACCGCCGTCTTCACCAACACCAACCCGATGCGGCCCTATCGCGGCAACGGGCGGCCGGAGGCGGGGTATGTCATCGAGCGGATGGTCGACGAGGCGGCCGCCGAGCTCGGCATCGACGGGGTCGAACTACGCCGGCGCAACATGATCCCGCCCGAGGCGATGCCGTTCAAGACCGGGCTGATCTTTACCTATGATTGCGGCGAGTTCGCAAAGAACCTCGATCTCGCGCTGGACCTCGCCGATGTCGCCGGGTTCGAAGCACGCCGCGCCGAAGCGCGCGCCCGCGGCAAATTGCGCGGCATCGGCCTCTCGAACACGATCGAGCGCGCCGCCGCGGGCGGCTTCGAGGCGGCCGAGATCCGCTTCGACCGCAGCGGCACCGCGACCTTGCTGTCCGGCTCGATCACCCAGGGCATGGGCCACGAGACGATCTACAAGCAGCTGGTGTGCGACCGTCTCGGCATCCATCCCGACCGGGTGCACTACCTGCAGGGCGACACCGACAAGGTGGCGATCGGCGAGGGCAGCGGCGGCTCGCGCACCGCGACCATCGGCGGCTCGGCGGTCTTTCTCGCCACCGAGAAGATCGTCGCCAAGGCGAAAGCGATCGCCGCCCACCTGCTTGAGGCGGCGGAGGCCGACATTTCATCCGCCGACGGCGTCTTCGCGATTGCCG
>JBGPTQ010000371.1:0-3220 GCA_041490725.1 Allostellaceae bacterium
ATACTAGGCGTCGCGCGCGCGATCGATATGGCGCTCGCGGTTCCCGCCACCCGCCTCCGCCTCGGCGAGCACGCGACGGTAGGTCGCCGCCAGCGCCCGGTTGCGGAACAGACGCCCGGGGACCGGCGGATTGCCGCCCGGCAGATAGACCGCGGCGGAACTCGTCCATTCCCGGCGAAACAACTCGGCGACGCTCATGATCGTGTCGCGAATGCGGGCGACCAGCGGGTAGCCGTTTTCGGCGTAGCCCAGCGCCGGAGCGATAAGCTCGGGAAGCGCCATCGTCCCATAGTCGCGCAACAGCCGCATCCAGCCGTCGAAGGCGCCGGGCACCGAGGCGGCGAGGAGGCCGGTGCCGGGGATGAGGTCGAGGCCGAGGCTCTTGAAGCGGGCGATCGTCGCTGCGGCGGGCGCCACGCCCTGGCCGCAGATCATGTCAACGCGGCGGTGCTGCGCGCTGTACACCAGGATCGGCGCCTCGCCGAGCGGGCCGTTCAAATGCGGCTCGACGACCTGCAGCGTGAAGCCGGCCGCCACCGCCGCGTCGAAGGCATTGCCGCCCTTTTCGAGGATTCCCATCGCCACCGAGGACGCCAGCCAATGGGTCGTCGCGACAACCCCGAAGGTGCCGCGGATCTCGGGCCGCGTGGTAAAGCCGGGCATCGTGGGCGCCTCCGCAAGTTTCGAGGAATTGATGGTAGGTTAGACGAGCGTAGCGCCCAATGGAACGGCCCACCTACGGTGGCTTCGGGGGCCATCTTCGCGCCCCGTGGAGTAGACGAAGCACGGTGATTTGATCGTCGGCGCCCTCAAGCTGATAGATTATCAGATAGGGCGTCCGCGGGATTACCAGCTCGCGGGTGTCTTCAAGGCGGCCCACTCGGCCCATCCGCGGCATCATCGCGAGCATGGCGAGGCGATTTTCGATTGCATCGGCAATTCGGCTCGCAGCCGCCGGATTTCTGTCGTTCAACCATTCGACGACGTCGCGGTAATCGCGTCGTGCCGAATGCGACCAGCGGATGCGGCTCACCCTTTAGATGCGAGTAGTTCCCTGACGTCGCGAATTACGTCGGCGTGCTCGACAAGCCTACCCGCGCGGACGTCGGCGCGGCCTTCCTCCACCGCAGCCGCGAAGGCCTCTTCGCTCAGGACGTACGCGGCCACCGCCTCGCGAACGAGCGTTGATTTGCGCTTTCCTCGCGCCGAAGCGAGCCGCGCCAGGGCATCGTGCAGCTCGGCAGGGATGCGAGCCGCGATGGCGACGTCGTCCGGCATTGTGAATCCTCACTCTTGGCGTGCGTTTACCAAGCTAATCATTCCTGCCCAGAATCTCCACCACGTCTCAGCCGGCGCCAGCGTCGCGCAGCCGTGTGCGGGCGTCGAATTCGTCGGCGACCTGCGCGTCGTTGTCGAGCATCGCCGCGGCATCGGTCTGGGCGAACCCGATCGTCAGCGGGTCGCCCGCAGGCGACCGCAAATCGACCGAGACGATGTCCACCGCCTCATAGATCAGCGACTTTGCCATCAGCGCCACGGTCGGGGGACCGGTCAGGGCGGCGTCGCGCTGAGCACGAAATCCATCTCGATCTGCGCGCCGCGCGGCAGGTGGCTGACGCCGATGCAGCTGCGCGCCGGCAGCCGGTCTGCCGCAAAGAAACCGGCATAGGCCTCGTTCATGCGCTCGTAAAGGCGCGGGAGCTCGACCAGCGACACCCGCACCGCGACGACGTTTTCCTTGGCCAAACCGGCCTTCTGCAACAGCACTTCGAGGTTGGCGAAGATCTTGCGGGTCTGGCGCTCGACCCCTTCGGGCAACGGCGCGCGGTCGTCGGCGAGGTCGATCGGCGATACGCCGGAGACGAAGCCCCAGCCGTCGACCAGGACGATGTCGCTCGCGAGTGCGGCGCGAGCGGCCCCGGGGTTTGCCGCAACGCGGGGCATCGGGCGCGGCTCAGGCCACCAGAGCTTCGCTCAGCAGCCGGCGGATGCGCTCGCCGGCCACCGCCTCGCGCTCCAGGCACGGCAGATCGTCGGTATCGACAACGATCTGGGCGGCGCGCCGCCCGAACTCGCCCAAGGTCGCGAGGTCGCCGATGTTCGATTGCGACGGCAGACCGAACACCAGCTCATGGTTGTAGGTGCGCACCGGGCCGTCCTTGTAGAGAAGCGGGATCGCCGGCACCTCGCCGATCCGCACCGCCTCGATCGCGCGGCCGAGCATGCGCCGGAACAAGACGATGCCGCGATCGGTGGTGCCGAGATGCTCGTTCTTGTGATTGGCCATCGCCCCCTGGCTGGCCAGCGCGTCGTAATCGCCGGGCTGGCGCTGGCGCTCCGCGTAGGGCCGGTCGGCGGTCTGGCCGATGAAGTTCATCTTGTCGACGCCGTAGAGCGAGCGGTCGATGTTGACGATCCCTTTGGTCCTGGCGTTGCTGTGGACGAGCCCGGTGTAATACGAGTGGTGGTCGTCGATCGGCACCACCCAGCGGGTGAACGAGCAGGCGATGTTGAAGCACTCAGCTTCGCCGGGGTTCTGCCCCGAGGCGAATTGCGCGACGTTGGGCAGGATGATGTCGCTGGCGCGGATGAAGACATTGTCCTTGATCCGCCGCGTCGCCATCGACAGGAAGCCGAGCGGGGTTTCGACAAAATCGAGCGCCGGCAACACCGCGAAGGCCGGCGAAAACTGCGCGCCGCTCGATATCGCGTGCAGATAGGCGTTGTGAATCGGGTCGCAGGCATTCTCGACGATCTGCAGCCAATTGCACGGCAGCGTCATCTTGATCGGGATCAGCTGGTTGCCGACCGGGTGGGTGAAGCTGTCGAATTCGGGGAAGACCGGCATCTCTTCCGGCGGGCCCATATAGGCGAAGATCATCCCGTGACGCACCGTCACGGGGTAGGCGCCCTGACAGAAGCTGTAGCGGCCGCGATTGGTCGGCGGCTCGGCTCCGGCGGCGATGACGGTGCCGTCGGCGGCGAAATGCCAGCCGTGATAGCAGCACATGATGCCGTGTTCCTGCACGATGCCGTATTCGAGCGAGGCACCGCGATGGGCGCAGGCCCGGTGCAAGAGCCCGACATCGCCGCTCCCGTCGCGGAAGATGACCAGATCCTCGGCGAGAATGCGCAACGCGATCGGCAAGTCGTTGAGCTCGGACTCGAGCATGATCGGGTGCCAATAGCGGCGCAGATACTCGCCGCCCGGCGTGCCCGC
>JBGPTQ010000372.1:0-3216 GCA_041490725.1 Allostellaceae bacterium
ACGCGGCGGAAATAGTGGCCGACCGCGTATTCCTCGGTCATCCCGATGCCGCCATGCAATTGCACCGCGTTCTGCGAGACGAAGCGTGCCGCCTGGCCGACCCCGACCTTGGCCATTGCGAGATTGTGGGCGCGCTCGGCGGCGTCTGCTTCGTCGACCATCATCGCCGCCAGCATCGCCATGCTGCGGCCCTGTTCCAATGCCACGAACATCTCCGTCGCGCGGTGCTGCAATGCCTGGTTCTGCCCGATCGGCTTGCCGAATTGCTGGCGCGTCTTCAGATATTCGAGCGTCATCGCCTGCATCGCTTCCATCGCGCCGACCGCCTCGGCGGCGGTCGCGGCGATGCCCGCCTCGACAACCCGCTCGACGATCGCAAACCCGCCGCCAACCTCGCCGAGCAATGCATCCGCCCCGAGCTCCACGCCGCTCAACGAGAGCTCGGCAGCGCGCGTCCCGTCGCGCATCGTGTAAGCGCGGCGCGCCACCCCGCTCGCCCGGGCATCGACAAGAAACAGCGAGATACCGGCGGTGTCATTACGCTCGCCGGCGGTGCGGGCGCTGACGACCAGCGTGTCGGCGCTGTCGCCATGCGCGACGACGCTTTTCGCGCCATCGAGCACCCAGCCGCCCGCTTTCGGCCGCGCCGTCGTCAGCACATCCGAGAGATCATAGCGCGCCTGGCGCTCGCCGTGCGCAAAGGCGAGCAGCAGCTTGCCCTCGGCGACCTGCGGCAGCAGCGCCGATTGCTGCGCCGCGTTGCCAGCGAGGCGCAGCGCGGTCCCGGCCAGAACGACCGTCGCCAGATAGGGCTCGAGCGCCAGCACCCGGCCGAATGCCTCCATGACCAGCATCACTTCGATCGCGCCGCCGCCGAACCCGCCATATTGCTCGGCGAACGGCAGGCCGAGGAGCCCCATCTCGGCATAGTGCCCCCATAGCGAGCGGCTCCAGCCTTCGGGTTCGCCGAGATAGGCGCGGCGCTTGTCGAAGGCGTAGCGGTCGGCCAACAGCCGCTCGACGCTGTCGCGCAACAGGCGCTGTTCTTCGCTAAAGTCGAAATCCATAAATCGAAAGTCCTTTAGAGAGCCACCTCAGACGATCCCCGCATATCACCCTTATCCGTCGTTCCCGCGAAAGCCGGAATCCAGGAGCAGGCGCGGTGCCGCTAGCCCCTGGACCCCGGCCTTCGCGGGGGTGACGATCTGGTGCCTACAGCCCCAGCACGGCCTTGCTGACGATGTTCTTCATGATCTCGTTGGTGCCGCCATAGATCGAGGCGGCGCGCAGGAAGAGATAGCTGCGGGTCGCCTCGGTGGCCCACACCGGCCCGAGCTCGGGCTCGTTGCTGAGCGCCTCCAGCTCGTCCGCCCAGTCGGGCATCGCGAGCGGCCCGCCGACATCCATCGCCAGCTCGGTCGTCGCCTGCAACAATTCGGTGCCCTTGAGCTTGAGCACCGCGGACAGCGGGTCTTGCCTGCCTTCGCCGGCCTGCTGCGCGGACAGCACGCGCAGCTGGGTGATCTCCAGCGACTTGAGCTCGGTTTCGAGCTGGGCGATGCGCCGGCGGAATTCGTGGTCCTCGAGCAGCGGCCGGCCGTTGGCGCGCATCTCGCGGGCCGCCGTCTTGGCGAATTTGACCCGCTCCTTCGATTTGCCGAGCCGGGCGATGCCGGTGCGCTCGTTGCCGAGCAGGAATTTCGCGACGTCCCAGCCCTTGTTCTCCTCGCCGATCCGCATCGCGACCGGCACCCGCACCTCGTCGAAAAACACTTCGTTCAGGTGATGGTTGCCGTCGATCGAGATGATCGGCCGCACCGTGATGCCTGGTGTCTTCATGTCGATCAGCAGAAACGAGATGCCTTCCTGCTTCTTCGCGGCCTGCGGGTTGGTGCGCACGAGGCAAAAGCACCAATCGGCCTCATGCGCGGTCGAGGTCCAGATCTTCTGGCCGTTGACGATGTATTCCTCGCCCTCGCGCCGCGCCGCGGTCTTGAGGGCGGCGAGGTCGGATCCCGCGCCCGGCTCGGAAAAGCCCTGGCACCACCAATCGTCGAGATCGGCCGCGCGCGGCAGAAACCGGCGCTGCTGCTCGTCGGTGCCGAACTGGATCAGCACCGGCCCCAGCATCGTGATGTTGAACGGGTTGACCTCGGGCGCCGGGAAGGTCTGGATCTCCTCGAGGAAGATCATGCGCTGCACCGCCGTCCAGCCCGGACCACCCCATTTCCTGGGCCAGCTATAGGCCGCCCAGCCTTTTTTGTTGAGGATGCGCTGCCAGGCGACGATATCCGGCTTGCGCGCCGAGTGACCCTGCTGCATGCGCTCGCGGATGTCATCAGGCAGATGGTCGGCGATGAAGGCGCGCACCTCGTCGCGGAAGGCCAATTCATCCGCCGTGAAGCGCAGATCCATGGCTCGGCTCCTCTCTTTTGCCTCATCGTGGCATCGGGTGCCATCGCCGATGATCGGCCGCCCCCTGCCTTACTGCAACCAATTTGGCTCTCCCTCTGCATGATCGGCGGATTTTCGCTTGTTTCGAGGCGCCGAGCGGAGCGATCCTTGGCGCACTCGCGGGTCGCACAATGGGAGGAGCCCGCCCATGCCTAATCGTCCACGGGCCGATCTACCGGGGAAAGCCCTCGCGCGGGAGCTGATCGACGAGAGCGAGGCGGAGAGCCGCGCCACGCCGATGGAAGACGTCATCGCGGCGGTGCGCGAGCGCGGCATCGATGCGGATACGGCCAGCCGGCTAGTCGGCCGGCTGTGGACCCTGGAGCGGATGTTTTATTACATCTACGGTGGCTGGGGGCAGGGCCTGGAGATGAACGACTTCCCGCCCTCGGTCAAATACCTGTTCGCGCGCCAGATCGTCGACGAGTCGACGCACGAGATGCTCTACATGGACGCGCTCTTACGGCAAGGCTGCGTCAAGACGCAGAAGGAAGCCTTTCGCCATCCCTACGGCAAATTCGCCGTCGATTCCGCGGTTGCCCTTTACGTGTTCTCGCTGCGCAACCTGGCGACCTACCCGCATCCGATCCGCATCGCGGCGCTCAATCTCGGCCCCAAGATCGTCGAACTCGCCTGGATGGAGGCATTGGCCGAGGCGATCGCCGACCCCGACATCAAGCGCACTTTCACCAGCCAGACCATCGAGAATAAGAGCCACATCAATATGGGGCGGCGGGTCGTCGAGGAATTCGTCGAGAAGCC
>JBGPTQ010000373.1:0-3200 GCA_041490725.1 Allostellaceae bacterium
AGCTCCAACAGCCGGGTCGCCGGCAGGAACGCGATGTCGTCGGCCATGCTGTCCTCCACCCCGGAAATTGTCGTCCCGGCGACGGCCGGAACCCACCATCCAGCACCCGAGACGGTTGATAAGTGGATCCCGGCCTTCGCCGGGACGGCGGTAAGTCTTTTCGATCAAGTGTTCATCGCCACGTTGATCAGGCTCTCGCCGCGGGTAAAGCGGTCGAGATTGCCGGCGATGCGGCTCAGGCGCCGGTCCCGCGCGCCGTCGGTCGCGCTCGAGCAATGCGGCGTCATCAATACGTTGGGAAGCTCGTGGAAGGGAAAATTCGACGGCCGCGCATTCGGCTCGGCCGGGCTGGGGTAGCGCCACCAGACATCGAGCGCGGCGCCGCCGATCTTGCCGTCGCGCAGCGCGGTGTAAAGCGCCTTCTCGTCGGCGATAAGTGCCCGCCCGATGTTGATCAGCAGGGCCGTCGGCTTCATCAAGGCCAGACGCCCGGCATCGACCAACCCCCGGGTTTCCGCGCCGAGGGCGGCAGCGATGACCACCACATCGCAGCGCGGCAACATGCGGTCGAGCTCGCTCAGCTTGTAGATCTCGGACGCCTCGCCCTTGTCGGCGATCGGGCTGCGGTTGGCGGCAACAACTGTGCAGCCGAACGCAGCCGCGCGCTTTGCCACCTCGCGGCCGATCCGGCCATAGCCGACAATGCCCACGGTCTTGCCCAGGATTTCGCCGTGCGTCGGCCCGCCGCCGGCACCGCCCCCGGCCCAGGAGCTGCGATCGCGAAAGGCATTCGCGATGTCGACCAGCCGATGGCTCAACGCCAGCATTGTCATCAGCACGTACTCGGCGATCGCCTGCTCGTGTCCGTCGACGTTGCACACGGTGACGCCGCGCGGCAGCGACGGCAGATCGATCAGATCGAGTCCAGCGGCGGGCGACTGCAGCAGCCTGAGGCGTGGCGCCTCGGGGAAATCCTTCTTCCAGATATGGCTGACGACGATCTCCGCCTCGGCCAAGGCCGGGATCAGCCGCTGGCTGTCGGTGATATCGAAAAGGACTGTCGGTTCGATCTTTTCCGTGAGCTTGCCGAGGACGGACTGCACGACCTCGGGCCGTCCGCCAAAATTGCCAACAAACGATACTTTCATCGGTAAATCCTCAAACCGTCGTCACAACATTGATCAGGCTCTCGCCGCGGACGCAGCGGCCGATATTGTCGGCGATCTCGTCCCAGCGCCGCCGCACCATGCCTTGGGTCCAGCCCGAATTGTGCGGCGTCACGATGACGTTCGGCAACTCGTGAAAGGGATGGCGCGAGCCGCGCCGCAGGGGCTCCGCCGCGTTCGGATACTGCCACCAGACATCGAGCGCCGCGCCGCCGATCGTCCGGTCGCGCAACGCGGCATAGACCGCATCCTCGTCGATCACCTGGCCGCGCGCGATGTTTATGAGGAACGCGGTCGGCTTCATGAGCGACAGGCGCCGCGCATCGATCAGCCGCTCGGTCTCCGGGCCGAGCGCGGTGCACAGCGCCACGGTGTCGCATTCGGGCAGCATCCGGTCGAGCTCGGCGAGCGGGAAGACACGCTCGACCCCGGCTTCCGGCTCACGCGGGCTGCGGTTCGCGGCCAGGATGCGAACCCCGAACGCCGCCGCGCGCCGCGCCACCTCGTGCCCGACCCGGCCATAGCCGACGATGCCAAGCGTCGAGTCGCGCACCTCGCCATGCGGCGCACCGCTCTCGACCCAGCTGGTGCGCCACGAGGCGCGTTCGCGAAACTCGCCGGAAATCTCGATCAGCCGGTGATGGAGGGCGAGCCACACCATCACGACGTATTCGGCGATCGCCGTTTCGTGCCCGAACGCATTGCACACCAGGGCGCCGCGCGGCAGCGCGGCAAGGTCGAAGAGCTCGATGCCGGTCGCCACCGATTGCACCAGCTTGACGCGGCGCATCGGCGGATATTCGGCGCGCCAGTGTTGGCTGACCAGGATGTCGGCCTCTGCCGCCGCTTCCGGGGAATGCGCCAGCGCCTGCGGGTCGGCGAGGATCACGACTTCGAGGCCGGGCGGCAGCTCGGCCCTGATGCCCGCTGCCGTATCGGCGGCGACGTTGCCGAGGAACAAGACTTTCATGACCTCACCGTGTGCTTGTTGAGAAAATCCTCGCGCACCGTGATGCCGAGCCCGGGGCGGTCCGGCACCGCGATCATGCCGTCCTCGACCGGGAACGCCTCCTCGACCAGATCATGCAAGAGCGGGTTGGCGCCCAGCGAATATTCGACGATGAACCCGGCGGGCGACGCTGCGGCGACGTGCAACCCGGCGGCAAAGGCCGGCGCACCCGCCCACAGATGCGGCGCGAGCTTCAGGTTGAACGCGCTGGCGATGGCCGAGATCCGCATCGCCTCGGTGATGCCGCCGCAGATCGCCAGGTCGGGCTGCATGATGTCGACCGCGCCCAAGACCGCGAGGTCGCGGAAATCGTGCCGGGTGAACTCGCTCTCGCCGGACGCGATCGGGATGTCGGTGGCGGCGCGCACCTGGGCCTGGCCGGGTTTGTCGTCCGCGGTCACCGGCTCCTCGAACCAGGCGAGGTTGCAGTCTTCGACGAGCCGGCAGAAGCGCTTCGCCTCGGCAACCGACATTGTGCCGTGCGCGTCGCACATCAGCCCGATCTCGGGTCCCAATGCCTCGCGCGCGGCCGCGACACGGCGCGCCGAGTGGCGCGGGTCGCCGTCGATGATGCCGACCCGCATCTTGACCGCGGCGAAGCCGCCGGCCGCGATATAGCCCAAGAGCTGCTCGCCGATCGTGTCGGCCCCGGCCCAGCCGCCCGAGGCATAGGCCGGCATCGTCGCGGTGCGCCGCCCGCCGAGGAGCCGCCACACCGGCACGCCGAGCGATTTGCCCTGAATGTCCCACAGCGCACAATCGACACCGCTAATCGCCGAGATGGTGATGCCGCGGCGCCCCAATACCGGCAAGACGCGGCCCTCGCGCAACGCGTAATGCGCCCGGCTGCCGCTGTAGAGGGTTTCCCAGAGGCGGGTGATATCGCGCGGGTCCTCGCCGACCAGGAGCGGCGCGAACTCCTCGTTGATCATCGTGGTCAGCGCCTGGTTCTGCGCCATGCCCCCGACCTGCGCCTTGGCTTCGCCCCAGCCGGTCAGGCCGCATGCCGTGTCGATGCGCACCAG
>JBGPTQ010000374.1:0-3190 GCA_041490725.1 Allostellaceae bacterium
AGCCCAGCATGTTGCCGATCCCTGCGCGCCGTCGGATCGCGCCACCGATCGGGCTGCGCGCGCCTGCCCCGCGGCGGCGCTGACCGCCCGCCTCGCCGATGGTTTCGCTCGATCTCTTAATCAACGCGATTGTCGCCGGGATCCTGCTCGGCGGCTTCTATGCCGCGGTCACCGTCGGCATCACGATCTCCTTCGGCATGCTCGACATCGCCAATATCGCCCAGCCGGCCTTCATCCTGCTCGGCTCCTACGCGGCCTATATCGTCACCGCGTACGTCAAGATCGACCCGATTCTGGTCGGGTTTATCATGACCCCGGTGTTCTACGTCATCGGGATGGCGACCTATCGGCTCTATTATTATGCCTTCGAGAGTCGCGGCGAGCAGGCGATCCAGGGCCTGGCATTCTTTTTCGGCCTGTTGTTCGTCGGCGAAGTGTCGCTGGTGCTGATCTTTGGCGTCGATTACCGCTTTGTCGAGGCGCCGTATATCGGCCCGAGCATCCACCTCGGGATCTTCGACCTGCCGCTGCGCATGCTGATCCCGTGCGTCGTCTCCTTAGTCATGGTCTGGGTGTTGCAGCTCTATCTGGGGCGCAGCTTTATCGGCCGCGCCATCCTGGCGGTATCGCAGGACCCGCTGGCCCTGCAATTGATGGCCGCCAGCCCGATCCGCATCAAGCAGATCGCGTTTGGCATATCGGTCGCGACCTGCGCGCTGGCCGGCACGTTTCTGATCATCATCCAGCCGGTCGAGCCGTCGATCGGCCGCGACTATATCGGCCGCATCTTCGCGATCTGCGTGCTCGGCGGCATGACCAGCATTCCGGGCATGGTCGTGGCGGCAATCCTGATCGGCATCGTCGAGAGCATCACCGCGACGTTTTACGGGCCCTCCTGGGCGCCGGCGGTCGCTTTCGGCTTCCTCCTGATAACGCTGGCCGTGCGGCCGGCCGGCTTGGCTGGACGCTAGCGATGCGCAACGGGACCTTCTGGATCGCCGCCGCCGCGGTCGGCATCGCGTTCGTGGTGCTGAGCCGCGTGTTCTTTACCAACGAGTATTACTTCTTCGCCGCCTATGTCGTGCTGCAATACATCGTGCTGTCGACGGCATGGAACATCCTGGGCGGCTACACCGGCTACATCAATTTCGGCACCGGCGCGTTCTTCGCGATCGGCGCCTACAGCTCGGCGGTGCTGCACAAGATGCCGGCGCTGACGCAGGCATGGTTCGGGATCCACACCCCGGCCATCCCGCTGCCGGTCATGATCTTGGTCGGCGGAATTGTCGCGGGGGTGCTCGGCCTCGGCACCGGCTATCTGACGCTGCGCCTGCGCGGCGTCTTCTTCGCGATCGCAACCCTGGCAATGACAGTCGTTGTGCAGACGCTGATCGTCAATTGGGACTATGTCGGCGGTTCCCGCGGCATCTACATCATCCGCCCCGCCGACGCGCCGCTCGGCGGCGGCTATATCCAATACCTCTATACGCTGATGCTGGCGCTGGCGGTGATCGCGGTCGGCATCGCCCGGACGATCGAGCGCTCGACGCTCGGCCTCGGCTTTGCCGCGATCCGCGACGACGAGCAGGCGGCCGAGGCGGGCGGGGTGCCGACATTAGGGCTGAAGCTGATCGCCACGACGCTGAGCGGGGCGTTGATGGGCATGGCCGGCGCGCCGCTACCCTATTACGTCACCTATCTCGACCCGGCATCGAGCTTCAACCTGGCCTACGCGGTCAACAGCGTGGCGATGCCGGTGATCGGCGGCATGACCAGCTGGATCGGCCCGGTGATTGGCTCGATCCTCTTGGGGACGATCCAGCAGCTCGCCACGGTGACCATCTCATCCGCGCTCAATCTGTTGATTGTCGGGCTGTTGCTGATCGGGTTCGTCATCATCGCCCCGAACGGCATCGTCGGGCTGGTCCAGGCGCGGCGGCGGAAGCGGGCGAGAGCCGTCGAGGCCCTCGCTGAGCGGAAGGCCGCATGAGCGAGCGCCCAATCCTCACGGTCCCGATTCTCTCGGTCCCGATTCTCAAGGTCAGCGGCCTCGGCAAGCGGTTCGGTGGGTTCGTCGCGCTCGAAAACATCGAGCTCACCGTCGCCACCGGCGAGCGGCTCGGGCTGATTGGGCCGAACGGCTCGGGCAAGAGCACCCTCGTCAACTGTCTGTGCGGCACCCTGCACAACGAGACCGGCAGCGTCGTGTTCGACGGGCAAAAGCTCGATGGCCTGATCGCCCATCAGCGCACGCGCCTCGGGCTGGCGCGCAGCTTTCAGCTGCCGAAGCCGTTCCACACCCTCAACCTCATCGACAATCTGCGGGTCCCGCTGATCTATACCGTCAATGCGCGTCCGGGCCATCGGCTGTCGCCCGCCCAGGTCGAAACCCGCTGCCACGAGCTGCTGCGCCAGGTCGGGCTCGCCGACAAGGCGCGGCGTCTGCCGCGCGATCTGACCCAGGTCGAGATGCGGAAATTGGAGCTGGCCCGCGCCGTCGCGACCCAACCGCGCCTCCTCTTCGCCGATGAGGCGATGGCCGGGCTGTCGCCCGCCGAAGTCGAGGAGATCATCGCCGTCCTGTTGCGGCTCAACGAGGAGGGCATCACGATCGTCCTGATCGAGCACATCATGCGCGCGGTGATGAGCTTTTCGACCCGGCTCGTCGTGCTCGTCGCCGGCCAGAAGATCGCCGACGGCCTGCCGCAGGACGTGGTCCGCAACCCCGAAGTGGAAAGGGCCTACCTTGGCGAATAGCCCAGGTTCGAAGAACAGCTTGGCCATCGACCGGCTGAACGCCGGCTATGGCGCGGTGCGCGTGCTCGAGGATATCTCGCTCTCGGTGTCGCATGCCGAGACGGTGGTTCTGCTCGGCACCAACGGCAACGGCAAGAGCACCCTGATGAAATGCATCATGGGCATGGTGCGTCCGAGCTCGGGCAGCATCGTCGCCGAGATCGACGGCGAGCGGTATGATTTGATCGGACGCGCCACCGAGGCGATCGTCGATCTCGGCATTACCCTGGTGCCGGAGGGGCGGCGCCTCTTCCCCAAGCTCAACGTCGAGGAGAACCTGCTGCTCGGCGCGTTCCGGCCGACTGCGCGCAGCGCCATCGAGGCCAACCTCGAATCCTCATACCAGACCTTCCCGGCGTTGCGCGAGCGGCGGCGCCAGCTCGCCGGCAGCCTC
>JBGPTQ010000375.1:0-3189 GCA_041490725.1 Allostellaceae bacterium
GCGAAGCGGATCGGCCTCGAAATGCAGGAGAATCCCGAGATCGCAGCCGAAGTGATGTTGCCGCTCAAGATGCAGGGCATCGCCGAGGTCGCCGACAACGCGGTGGTGGTCCGGTTCAAGTTCACCGCTCGCCCGGTCAAGCCGAGCTGGATACAGCGCGAATATTTGAGGACCATGTACCGCGTATTTGCTGAAAAGGGCATCGCTTTCGCCTCGGGCGCCTTGACCTTGCAGACCGTGGGGCCGAAGAGCGCTCCGTTCGGAGCGGCCGAGGGCGATGCGGCAACACCGGCTCTCGCCGAGCCTTTGGCGGCAGCAGCGGCCCCGCCATCGAGCCGCGTCGCTTAGCACCAATCAGCGGCGCGCAACCGCGTGCCGACGCGTCTTATGGAGGATCGACATGCAGATCGGCGTTTTCTATTTTCCGGTCGATTACGGCATCAACATCGCCGAGCTGGCGGCCGCACTCGAGGAGCGCGGCTTTGAATCGCTGTTCGTGCCGGAGCACACCCACATCCCGGTCAGCCGGAAGAGCCCTTTCCCAAGCGGCGGAGAGATGCCGCCGCGCTATGCCCATACGCACGACCCGTTCGTCGCCCTCTCGTTTGCCGCGGCGGCGACGAAGAAATTGCTGCTCGGTACCGGCATCTGCCTCATTCCCGAGCGTGATCCGATCGTCACCGCGAAAGCGGTCGCGAGCCTCGACCAGCTGTCCGGCGGCCGCGTCGTCTTTGGGATCGGCGGCGGGTGGAATGTCGAGGAAATGGAAAACCACGGTGCCCACTACAACACCCGCTTCAAGCTGATGCGCGAGCGGATCCTCGCGATGAAGGCGCTGTGGACCCAAGAGGAGGCCGAATATCACGGCGAGATGGTCGATTTCGACCCGGTGTGGTCCTATCCCAAGCCGGCCCAGCGGCCGCATCCGCCGATCATCCTGGGCGGCGAGACCGATTACACGCTGCGGCGCGTCGTCGAATATTGCGATGGCTGGTTTCCCCGCCCGGGCCGCGGCTTCGAGATCAAAGAGCAGCTCGACCGCCTGCACCAGATGGCGCAGAAGGCCGGGCGGGATCCGCGCACGCTGTCGACTTCGGTGTTCCGCGCTCCGGCCGACAAGGCGGCGCTCAAGGAATACGAGGAGGCCGGGATCGACCGCGCGGTCCTCGAAATCCCCGATCTCGGGCGCGACGAGATCCTGCGCATCCTCGACGACTACGTGCCGCTCCTCGCCTGATATCGCAGCCCCGTGTAGGATGGGTTGAGCGAAGCGAAACCCATCGTGTGGGTTCGCCGCCCAGAGTGATGGGTTTCGCGTTGCTCAACCCATCCTACGGTTTGTGGCGATCTCAACAAGCCCAGGGAGACGGCTAATGCGGCTCAGCATTTTGGATGATTATCAAGGCGTCGCGCTCGACATGGCGGACTGGTCGCCGGTTCGGGCGCGCGGCATCGAGATCGCGGTCGAGCGCCACGCCTTCGCCGATGAGGATTGCGTGGTGCGCGCGCTCGCCGATTCCGAGATCGTCGCCGCGATGCGCGAGCGCACGCCGTTCCCGAAAAGCGTGGTCGATCGCCTGCCGAAGCTGAAACTCTTGATCACCACCGGCATGCGCAACGCTTCCTTCGACATGGCGGCGCTGAAGGAGCGCGGGGTTAGCGTATGCGGCACCGGCGGTCCCGGTGGCGGCAACGAAGATACCGCCGAGCTTGCCTGGGGCCTCATTCTCGGCGCCGCGCGGCGCATCGCCGAGGACCACCAGATGATGCGTCAAGGCGGCTGGCAGACCCGCATCGGCCATCGCGTGGCGGGCAAGACGATCGGGCTTCTCGGCCTTGGCCGGCTGGGCAGCGCGGTCGCCCGGGTCGGGCTTGCCTTCGGCATGAAGGCGATCGCCTGGAGCCAGAATTTGACCGCCGAGAAGGCCGCCGCACAAGGCGTCGAGCGGGTCGAGAAAGACGAGCTGTTCCGCCGCTCCGACATTCTCTCGGTGCATCTTGTGCTGAGCCCGCGCTCGCGCGGCCTCGTCGGCAAACGCGAGATCGGGCTGATGAAGCCGAGCGCGATCCTCGTCAACACCTCGCGCGGTCCGATTTGCGATACCGGCGCGGTCATCGAGGCGCTCAAGGCCGGGCGTCTCGCCTATGCCGGCTTCGACGTCTACGACCAGGAGCCGCTGCCGATAAATCATCCGCTGCGCCAGGCGCCGAACGTGATCCTGACGCCGCATATCGGCTACGTCACCGATGAGAACTATCACAGCTCCTACCCGCAGATCGTCGAGAACGTGATGGGCTTCCTCGACGGCAAGCCGGTTCGGGTGATCTGAGGGTTTTGGCGCGGCGATGAGTGGTGACGCGCCGATTATCCGCCCCTCGCGCGAGGACGATGTTGCCGCGATCGCAGCGATCTATGGCTACCACGTGCTGCATGGCCTCGCCTCGTTCGAGGAGGTTCCGCCCCCGGTCGCGGAGATTGCCCGCCGGCGTGCCGAGATCGTGGCGCGCGGCCTGCCTTATCTGGTCGCGGAGCGCGCCAATGGGACGGATGGGGGGCGGGTCGTCGGTTATTGCTATGCCGGTCTGTTCCGACCGCGCGCGGCCTATCGTTTCACGCTCGAAGATTCGATCTATGTGGACGCCGCGGAGGTCGGGCGCGGCGTCGGCCGGGCGCTGTTGGAGCCGCTCCTCCTTCGCTCGACCGAGCTCGGCTACCGCCAGATGGTCGCGGTGATCGGCGGAAGGGAGACTGTCCCGTCGATTCGCCTGCACGAGGCGCTCGGCTTCAGCCATGTCGGCGCGCTGCCCGCGGTCGGTTTCAAATTCGGCCGCTGGATCGATATCGTGTTGATGCAGCGCGCGCTCGGACCGGGCGCCGCGACCCCGCCCGGGTGAGGGCGCGCCCTTCGAGGAGACCAGCATGACACCGAATTTTGTCGATCCCGGGCAGGTCCGCAGCTATCACGCCCACATTTATTATGACCCGGAGACCCGGAAGGTCGCCGAGCGATTGCGCGAGGCGATCGGCAACGGCTTTACGGTCGAACTCGGGCGCTGGCACGACGAGCCGGTCGGACCGCACCCTACCGCGATGTATCAGGTGGCGTTCCCGGTCGCCGAATTTCCCAATCTGGTGCCCTGGCTGATGCTGAACCGCGGCGGGCTCAACGTCCTGGTTCACCCGCAGAC
>JBGPTQ010000376.1:0-3186 GCA_041490725.1 Allostellaceae bacterium
ATGGGGCCGATCCATTGGCAGGTGCTGGCGCTGGTCGCCTCCGGCTATTTCTTTGACGTGATGGATTTCACGATCTTCGGCGCGCTCGTTCCGGACCTGATCAAAAGCGGCTTCGTCACCCAGTCGCAGGTGCCCTGGATCGGCAGCGCGACCTTGGCCGGGCTGTTCGTCGGCACGCTCGGCCAGGGCGAGTTCACCGACCGATTCGGCCGCAAGGCGGTCTACCAGTTCAACCTGCTGCTCTTCGGGCTGGCGACGATCGTTGCCGCCTTGCCGCCGATCCCGAGCATTGGCTTCGACCCCGGTCTCGGCTGGCTGGTTGTGTTTCGCTTCATTGCCGGCGTCGGGCTCGGCGCCGAGCAGCCCTTGTGCTTCTCCTATACCGCGGAATACGCGCCGAAGAACATTCGCGGCCGCCTTACGGCGTTCATGCAGTTTCTCGGCGGCGCCTGGCCGTGGCCGGTCGGCGTCTTGCTGACCCTCACCTTGCGCGATTCGCTCGGCTGGCGCGGCATCTGGATCATCATCGGCATCGGCGCATTGATCATTTTCGTATTGCGCTTCTCATTGCCGGAATCGCCGCGCTGGCTGGCGACCCACGGCCAGGGTCAGCGCGCGCTCGATCTGTTGCAGCGCATGGGGCTGCGCACCGTGCCGCTCTCCTCTCTGCGGACCGGCGCGGCGAGCGACACCAAGAGCGACCCGATCGCCACTGTATTGCGCGAATACCCCAGGCGCGTGATCGCTGGGATGATCTGCTTCTTCGCCTTCTTCGGCATCGCGCTCGGGCTCGGAGCCTGGCTGCCGAACATCCTTGTCGAACGCGGTTTCACGATCGCCAAATCGCTGAACTCGATCTTCTGGATAACCCTCGCCTTCCCCTGCGCCAGCGCCTTTATGATGTATTCGCTGGAGCGCTTCGGTCGCAAGCCGACCGCCGTCGTCGCCTTTATTCTGACCGGCGTGTTCGGGCTGCTCTGGGCCAATGCCGGGAGCGTGGGGATGGTGCTGGCGCTCGGGTTCTTCATGATCTTCTTCACCCAGCTGGCGGGCAATTCCTCGCAGATCTTCATCTCCGAGGTATTCCCGACCAACGCCCGCGCCTCCGGCTTCGGGCTGTGCCAGGCGGCCGGCCGTATCGGTGCCTTTGTGGCGATCCCGTCATTCCTGTGGATCCAGAGGGGCCTCGGCCTGACCGCCGTGTTCGTGGTGATCGCCGTGATCGTCGCGATCGCCGCCGTGGCGGTGACCCAGATCGGCCCCGAAGCCAAGGGCCTCGCCCTCGACGAGATCGCCCCGCCGACCGCGTGAGGGTGGCGCTTGCCAATCGGAAATGGGGACCATAACTTCATCGGCTACAGGGTGCGTAGGGAATTGCCATGTCCCGGTCCGTGACAATCGAGCTCGATGACGAATCCCTTCAAGCCCTAGACCGGCTTGCAAGGCGAACCGAGCGCTCCCGTGATGACATCATCGGCCAGGCCGTCCAGGATTATTTGGACTTGCAGGCTTGGCAGATCAACAAGATCGAAGCAGGAATTGCTGCGGCCGAGCGGGGAGGGACAGACACTTAGATCAGCATAGAAAGCCCGACCGGAAATGCTTCACTTCCAAAAGAGGATGTCATTGCGAGCGGAGCGAAGCAATCTCGGTCTGACGAGCACATTCGGCGCGAGATTGCTTCGCTCCGCTCGCAATGACAGTTTGAGAGATCGAGCCGAATCTAGCGTTCGGGTGGCGCCTCGGGCTTTTCGATCAGCGCGAGCATCTCCATGCCGAGGCCATAGCCCAACAGATCGTGCATCTGGCGCCGCAGGTATTCAGTTAGCAATAATCGCGTGTAGCGCAGCACCAAGGTCGGTTTCTTGGCGAGCCCCTCGGCCAATTCCCAGGCGCGCGCCAGGAGCTTGTCGGGCGCCAGCACCTCGGCGACCAGCCCGAACTCGAGCGCCTTCTTCGCATCGAGGGTCTGGCCGGTCAGCAGATAATAGCGGCCGCGGTTGAGACCCAATAGCAGCGGCATGACGATGTGCATGCCGTCGCCCGGCACCACGTCGGAGGCGAAATGCGCCGAATCCTGGAATTGCGCGGTATCGGCGGCGAGCACGATGTCGCAGAGGAGCGGGATCTCGGAATGGCGCCAGGCCGGGCCGTTGATCGCGCTGATCACCGGCACCTCGATTTCCAAGAGGCGCATCAACAGGTGGCGGCCTTCCCAATGGATGCGGTCGATGCGCTCGGCGGACGGCCGGCTCGGGAAGGACGAGGTGCCGGGGGTGGCGCGCGGGCCGGAGAACTCGGCGCCGGTGCCGGTCAGGATGACGACCCGGTTGTCGCGGTCGGCGCCGACATCGTGAAAGGCTTCGGGCAATTCGCCATGCGGCCCGAAGCCCCACCTCAGCGACTGCCCCTCGGTGTGCAGTGTCATCTGCAGGATGCCGCCGCGCCGCTCGAAGCGGACGCATTGGTATTTGTTGGCGTAGTCTTCAAGGGCGCTCATCGGGTCCTCCCCACAATAACGCGCAGGATGGGTTGAGCGGAGCGAAACCCATCGAGCGGAGCCGGTCGTCGGGGCCGATGATGGGTTTCGCGTCGCTCAACCCATCCTACTCCGCGGCCCGCTCCACCGCCGGATCGGCGGTCGGGGCGGGGGCTTTTCCGCTCAGCGTGTCCAGGCGAGGATCGCGGCGGCGACCTCGTCGGGCTTGTCGAGTTCGGCGAGATGCCCGGCGCCCGGGATGACCCGAATCTCGCTGCGTCCTCTAATGCCGCGGGCGAAGCGGTCGGCGTAGCTGCGCGGCATGATGCGATCTTCTTCGCCCCACAAGAGGAGCGTCGGGGCGCTGATCAGCGGCAGCCGTTTTTCGAGCTTGGTATTGCCGAGCGGCCAGAAGATGCGCGCCGCCGCCTCGCTCGCGCGCACCTGCTCGATCGGCCATTCCGGCGAGTTCTGGCCTTCGGGCTCGGCCTTCAGCGCCTCCCAGCGCGCCGGATCGGCGCACAAGAGGACCGGCACATCGGGGGCGCGCTGCGCCCAGGGGTCGGTCGCCGGGTCCGCTTCGTCGAACAGGCCGAACGGCGCGATCAGCATGAGGCGTCGCACCGACCCAGGCCAGATCGCCGCGACCTCGGCGGCAAGCGAGCCGCCGACCGAACTGCCGGCGAGATCGGCCCCGTCGAGACCCG
>JBGPTQ010000377.1:0-3185 GCA_041490725.1 Allostellaceae bacterium
AAGGCGGTCTTGATCATCGCCAGATTGGCCAAGAGGTTGGCGTGGCTGACCATCACGCCCTTGGGCGCCGAGGTCGAGCCCGAGGTGTATTGTAAGAGCGCCAAATCATCGCCCGCCGGCAGGCGCGTCACGCCCGGCTCCGGTGAACCCGGGGTGGGTTCGTCAACCGCCAGCCATTCGAGACCGGAGGCGGCGAAGCGGCCGACGAGGTCGCCATGCCCGCCGTCGATCGGCGCGCGGAGGGCGAGGGCAAGGCGCGGCGCGCAATCCGCAACGATGCCGGCGCTGGCGTCGCGCGCGCTTTGGCGGCGCGGCAGCATCATCGGGACGGCGATGATCCCTGAGAGGATGCAGCCGAACAACCCGACAATGAACTCGATGCCGGTCGGACAGAGCAGCAAGGCCCGCTCGCCGGGTGCCGCGCGCGCGGCGATCCGTCCGGCCAGCACGGCGGCGCGCCGCTCAAGGTCGGCGAAGGTTATCTCTGCCGCCTCGACGCCGCGGTCGGAGAGCACGACATAGGCACGGTCGTGCGGTTGGGCGGCCGCGCGGTAGTGCAGCAGATCGGCGAGCGAGGTCAACGCCGCGGGGGCGAGCGCATCAGGGTCAGCCGGCGCCGGCATTCCCACCGCCCTGTCGGGTTACGATATAGCGGGCCAGATCGGCGATGGTGGGATAATCGAAGACGAGCTCCGGTTCGAGCTCGCACCCGAGCCATTCCTCCAATTCGACGATGAAATAGGCCGAGGTCGCCGAATCGAGACCCATCTGGGCAAACGTCGCGTCCGGACCGATTGCGATCGACGGAACCTCAACGGTCCGCTTGACGTAGGCGATGCACCAGTCGCGGATCTCGGCTTCGGTCACGTTACCCGGCGGCAAGCAACCCCTCCTTGCGGCAGCCGTCACGAAATCCCTCGGATCCCTGCGACATCGATAGGTGCGCGCGGCTGGAAACAACAACACTTAGTAGTAATGGTACATCACCGCTACCGCTTCTATTGCAAGCGCGGCGCGGCGGACGCTACAGTCGCGGCCGGGATGGGTCAAGTCGCGGATTGGATGAGCCAGGGCGCCAGCGTTTGCGGCAGCGGGTTGCGTGAAGGTGGCGATGCCTGACGATATCGCGGGCGAGCAGCTGTCGCGGCCCGTGCCGGCGGTGGCGGACGGCGAGCCCGAATTGCGTTGGCGCCTGCTCGGGCAGCTCGAAATCGCCGCGATCGGACAGCGGGCATCCAATGGCTCGATCGCGGTCCGCCGCGGCGAGCCGGCCGGATGCATTCTTTACGGACCCTATCTGCATCTGCCGGAAGGACACTATCGCCTCAGCTTTCGCTGCCGCAGCGGGGCGCCGCGCCTGAGAGCGCAGCCGGTGCTCGGCGTCGAGATCATCGTGCTGAGCCGGTTCCAGCAGGAATGGCGCGATTTCACCGCCAGCGAGCTGGCAACCGGGGTGGGATCGGTCGATTTCGAGGTATCCGCCGAGCACAGTCTCGAGGGGGAGAACGAGGGGCGCTTCGAGTTTCGCTTCTTTCATTTGGGCAACGCGGATCTGGCGATCACCGCGGTGGACCTCGAAAGGCTGCCGCGCGACCAGGTGCCGGTTCCGAAGCGGCACTTGTGGCGGATGCTGGGCCGGCTGCAAAAGAGCTGGCTCGGCAGGCGGGCCGGCGACGGCAGCGTCAGGGTCCGGCGCTTCGAACCCGCCGGTTGCCTGCTCTTTGGCGGGTGGCCCTATCTACGGCTGCCGCGTGGACATTATCGCCTGATCCTGGACGCCCGAGCCGGACGGTCGCGGATACAAGGTCAGCCGGTGCTCGGGGTCGAGATTTTCGGGCACAGCCGCTGGCGCAGCCGCCGCCGGCTGATGCTGCTGGCACGGCTGCCCGAGACGGGCGGCCTGCAACAGGCGTGGCGCGAGATCACCGCCGAGGAGATCGCTGCCGGGCCGGTAGCGGTCGATTTCGAGGTACCGATCGAGATGGCGCTCGAAGCGGGCGCGGACGCGCCGTTCGACATCCGGCTCCATCATTTCGGCAATGCTGCGCTCACCGTCCACTCGGTCGATCTGCTCAAGCTCGATGACGACCAGATTCCGGCCGTGCCGCCGCCATCGCTTGCGCCCGCCTCCCCGCACCTGCGTCCGCCCGGACGCCGCAGGATCGTCATGATCGGCAACTGCCAATCGGAAACGCTGCGTCAGGGCTTCGCCCGCACCGAATCCCTGAGCAAGCTGTTCGACGTAAAATACCATTTTGTCCAGCTGCCCAGGAATTTGCATGAGTTCGCGGCACGCGATCTCGAGACTTGCGATATCGTGCTGGTCCAGGACATTCGCCTGTGGGACGATTTTCCGCTGCGTGATCGGGTGCGGCCGGGAGCGGAAATCCTCAAGTTTCCGCTGGTACGGTTCGCCTCGCTATGGCCGTTCGACGCCTGGAATGGCCCGGGCGACCGGCAAGCCCATGATCGGGAAGCGCCAAATCTGACCTTTTCCTACCTCGACGGCCTGCTCGGCCGGCTGCGCAAGGAGATTCCCGACAAGGAGGCCCGTTTTGACGCCTATCGCTCGTTGGAATTGCCCGGGGAATTGCCGGGGGTGATCAATTATCGCCGGCTCCATCAAATGGAGGTTCGCCGCCTCGCCGGCATCGACAAGCAGTTCGGCATCTCGATCGGCAGTTTCATTCTGGAAAACTTTCAGAATCGTCAGCTGTTTCACACGACGGTACGGCCCAATTGGGAAGTTTTCAGTCTTCTGATGCAATTCGTGGCGAAGCTGGTCGGAGCGCGCGAGCCGATTTCCTTGACCGAGAGCATCGACGCCGGATTGCGCAACCCGCAGGTCCCGGTCCACCCCAAGGTCGCGCGCGATCTCGGGGTCAAATGGGCCAACGAGAACACGCGCTATCTCGACCACGGCCGGGAGATCACCTGGGAGAGCTATATCCGCAGCTATATCGACCATTACGGTTGAGCGGCCCGGTTTGGGCGGGAGACGCGCGATGAGCCTCAAGGATCGCATCGGCATCGATATCGGGCGCAAGCTGCCCTTGGAAGATGCCGTGGCCTGGGCAGCGGCGCATTCCGTGCGGTTTGTCGACGTGCAGCTCGACACCGGAGCAAACGCGCTCGGCACGATTGAGGATCGCCGTGCCGCGGCGCTGCGCCGGGGCTGCGAGCGG
>JBGPTQ010000378.1:0-3181 GCA_041490725.1 Allostellaceae bacterium
CGCAAGAAGTTCAAGGCGATCGATACGGAATTCGCGCAGATCGAAACCCTCTATGGCGTCGGTTATCGATATCGCGACCGCTGAAGCGACAGCGCCGCGGACCCAACCCTCCGAACCGCCCTCCCCGCGCCCGGGAGCCGACGGGGAATGGTCCTCGGAAGGCGACGCCCGGGACGAGCCGAGGATCGATGTCCGGGCCGGTGCGGCCCGGCCGCCCCGGTTCCGCTGGCCCAGGGTGTCGCCGCTGACGCGGCGCATCGTTGCCGTCAACGTCCTGCCGCTGGCACTTCTCGCGGTCGGTTTTCTCTATCTCGGCAAATTCGAGGCGACCCTGATCGGGCAGCAGATCGAGTCGCTGCGCACCCAGGGCGAGATTTTTGCCGCCGCGCTCAGCGAGGGCGCCGTCCTCGACTCGGCGGACGAAGGCGAAGTGCTGCTGCCCGATCTGGCGCGCCAAATGATGCGCCGCCTGGTCGAACCGACGCGCACCCGCGCACGCCTGTTCGATAGCGCCGGCAAGCTGATCGCCGACAGCCGTCTGTTGCGCGGTCCGGGCGATGCCGTGCCGGTCGCCGAGCTGCCGCCGGCCGAGCACAAGGGCCTGCTGCTGCGGCTGGCCGACGGCGTATATGATTCGATCGCCAATCTATTGCCCAGCCGCCGTAAACAGGCGGTGTATCACGAGGGCCAAACCGCCCAGGATTATCGCGAGACCTTGCAGGCCTTGCGCGGCGAGAGCGGATCCGCGGTGCGCAGCGACCCGCAGACCGGCGGTCTGGTGATAAGCGTCGCTGTCCCGCTGCAGCGCTACCAGCAGGTGCTCGGCGCGGTCATGCTGTCGACCAGCAACCGCGAGATCGAGGAAGAGCTTCGCACCGTGCGGCTCGAACTCTTACGCATCTTTGGCGTCACGCTCTTGGTGACCGTGTTGCTGTCGCTCTATCTGGCGAGCACGATTGCCCGACCGATCCGCCGGCTGGCGGCGGCGGCGCAGCGCGCCCGGGGTCGCGGCGCCCGCATCGAAATCCCCGATGTCGCCGGGCGCAACGACGAGATCGGCGAGCTGGCGGGCTCCTTGCGCGAGATGACCGATGCGCTGTGGCAGCGGATGAGCGCGATCGAGAGCTTCGCTGCGGATGTCGCGCACGAGATCAAGAACCCGCTCTCCTCGCTGCGCAGCGCGGTCGAGACCGCCGCCCGCATCGATGATCCGGTCAAGCAGCGCCAGTTGATGGCGATCGTCCAGGACGATGTCGAACGCCTCGACCGGCTGATCACCGACATCTCCGATGCCTCGCGCCTCGACGCCGAATTGAGCCGCCTCGAAATGTCGCCGACCGATATCGGGGCGATGCTGCGCGCGCTCGTCGACATGCACGAGACGACCAGGTCAGACGGTTCGCCGCGCCTCGTCCTCGACCTGCCGGCAGACCCGCCCGGCCGCGGCCGCGCCCTGGTTGTGCCCGGCATCGAGAGCCGCCTGTCGCAGGTTTTTCTCAATGCCATCGCCAATGCGGTCTCGTTCAGCCCGCCGGACGGCGAGATCCGCATCCGCGCCGCCCCCGACGGCCGGGCCGTTCTCGTCACCGTGGAAGACCAAGGCCCGGGCATCCCGGAGGACAAGCTGACCGCGATCTTCGACCGCTTCTACAGCGAGCGGCCGGCCGGCGAGAAATTCGGCACGCATTCGGGGCTCGGGCTGTCGATCTCGAAACAGATCGTCGAAGCGCATCGCGGCCGCATCTGGGCGGAGAACCGAACCGACGGCAAAGGCGCCAATGGGGGCGCGGTCTGCGGCGCGCGCTTCCTGATCAGGCTGCCGGTCGAATCGTGAGCGCCGAGCCATGACTGATCGGCTGCTCCTTCACGCCACTGCGGTCGCGATCGACGGACGTGCCCTCCTGCTGCGCGGCGCGTCCGGGTCCGGCAAGTCCGATCTGGCGGTGCGACTGATTGACGCCGGGGCCCGCCTCGTCGCCGACGACCAGAGCGAGCTCTACCGGCGCGGCGACGCGATTATCGTGCGCGCGCCGGCGACGATCGCCGGGCTCCTCGAAGTGCGCGGCATCGGCATCTTGAGGTTCGACGCGCTCTCTGAGGCGCCCGTCGCGCTGATCGTCGATCTGGTCCCGGCGGAAAAAATCGAGCGGCTGCCGGCGCGGCACAGCGAGACGATCCTTGGGCTCGCCCTCCCGCTCATTAGGGTGATGCCGTTCGAAGCATCGGCGGCGGCGAAACTGCGCCTCGCGTTGCGCGCGTTTACCGGGCCGGGACTTCCGGCTATCATGAGCAAATGACGAGCGACGGTGTCGACGGCACCGCAGCCGATGGTCAACCGGGGGCCAAGCCGCGCGATCAGGCGGCGGGGCCGCCGTTCATCAAGCGTGATGACGGACGCCTCGCACCGCGCTATATCGAGCCGGCATACCCCCATACTCCCGCCGGGGTCACCCCCAACAACCTCCGGCGCGAGCGGCAAGTGGCATCTGCCCTGCGCAACACTACCGATTTCGAGATTGCGAGCTTCAACTGCGGCGCCGACGGCACAGCCGGAGGCACCTGCGCCGATCCGCGTCTGCGCGTCCGGCCGGCGGCGAGCGGGGCGGTTGGCGGTCACCGGGTGGAGCGGGCGCCACCGCGCCCAGCGAAGGGATCGCGATGATCGGCATGGTCTTGGTCACCCACGGGCGGCTGGCGACCGAATTCGTCGCCGCCCTCGAGCATGTCGTCGGCGCGCAGATCCAGATCGCCGCAATCTGCATCGGGCCCGACGACGATATGGAACAGCGCCGCCAGGACATCCTTCGCTCGATCGCCGAGGTTGATACCGGCGACGGCGCGGTGCTCTTGACCGATATGTTCGGCGGCACGCCCTCGAACCTCGCGATCTCGGTGATGGACCGCGGCAAGATCGAGGTCATCGCCGGGGTCAACCTGCCGATGCTGATCAAGCTGGCCAGCCTGCGTCAGACCGAAGCGCTCGAATGTGCCGCGCTCGGGGCCCAGGAGGCCGGGCGCAAATACATCAACGTCGCCTCCCAGCTCCTCGCCGACGCGCGCCGATGAGCTCCGACGGCAACCCCGAACAGCTTGCCGGCGCTGCCGCAGAGACCCCTGTGACGGCGCGGCTTACCTGCACGATCTGCAATCAAAAAGGGCTGCACGCGCGCGCCGCCGCCCG
>JBGPTQ010000379.1:0-3159 GCA_041490725.1 Allostellaceae bacterium
CTTGACCGGGCGAGCGGTGAACTTGAACCGGACCACCACCGCGTTGTCGGCGACCTCGGCGATGCCCTGCATCTTGAGCGGCAACATCACTTCGGCTGCGATCTCGGGATTCTCCTGCATTTCGAGGCCGATCCGCTTCGCCGTCTTGCGGACCAGCTCGATATCGGTGCCGGGTTCAAGCCGCAGATTGAATTTGATCGTGGCATAGTCGCGGCTGAGATTGGTCACCGCGCCGAGCTGGCCATAGGGGATCGTATGCAGCGGACCGTTGTGATGGCGCAGTTTCACCGAACGAATGCCGAGCGCCTCGACGGTCCCCTTGAGGCGGCCGGTGTCGATGTATTCGCCGACGCGGAACGCATCGTCCCACAGGTAGAACAGGCCGGAGATAACGTCCCGCACCAAGGATTGCGCGCCGAACGAGATTGCCAGCCCGAACACCCCGGCGCCGGCGATCAGGGGCGCGGTGTCGATGCCGAGGCGCGACAGCACGATCAGCGTCACCACGACGGCGATCAACACCCCGAAGGCGGCGCGCAGCATCGGCAGAATGGTTTGCAGGCGCGAGCCCGGCGCCGATTCGTCGTCATCATCGGTGCCCGGCAGCTTTGGCCCGCCGGCGACATTCTGCAGGTGCCGGTCGATCCCCAGCCGGATCAGCTCCCAGGCGATATAGGCGACAAACAATGTCCCGAGCGCCGAAATGCTCGAGTGCATCGCGCTGGCGGCCTCGGCTGCTTGCAGCTCGACCGCATCGACCCAGATGCAGGCCAGCGTGATTGCCGCAACGAGCAGGACAACCGCACGCAGGATGCGGTGGAAGCCTTGCGCCACCAGCCGGTCGACCGCGCCCGCCGGGCCGCCGATGGAAGGTGCGGCATCATGCCAGCCCCGCTCGCTCAGCTTCTCGAGCACGAGCAGGACGAGCAGCACCCCGAGCGTCGCGACGGAAGCGTGGTAATAGGACAACAGGCCGAGCGACAACCCGAAAACAAAAAGCACCATCAGAACGGCGACCGCCGTCAGCCCGATCGCCAGCCAGGCGCCCGCGACGGCGGCGCGCATCGCCCCGATCAAGCCGGTGCTGCGGCCGCGGATCAGCGCCTCCGCGACGCCACGCGCGCGGAACACGATCAGCGCGTAAAGCGCCAATACCACGGCGGCCACGATCAGTGCGATGACGTGCGGCGCGCCGCTATCCGCGTCGGCAAGGCCATAACGGCCGAAGCCGACAAGGACGACGATCGCCAGGATGGTCGCCGAGAGAAACCGCGCGAGGCGGTGCGCCTCGCCATCGGAAAGCTCGATCAGGCGAGCGACCGGTTCGCTCGGGCGCAAGAGGGCGCCGATCACCAGCGCGGCGATGCGCCAGCGGATCAGCACATTGGCGGCAAACAGCGCGATGTTGAGGGTTGCGCCGACGGCCAGCAGCCAATGTCGGCCATAGACGAAAACACCCGCAAAAACCGCCAGGCCGAGCCCATCGCAGAGCAGCAGCAAGAAGAGGCCGATCAGCGTCGGCCCGCCGGGCCGCACCCGCATCGCACGGCGCAGACGGCGGCTGAGCCCCCGGGCAACCGCCCTCTCGGCGACCAGCGCGACAGCGCCGGCGAGCACCACCCAGCCGAGATTGACCAGCGCGCCCAGGGCAGAGCCGTTCTTGTCGAAGGAGCGCCACTCGCGGGCGAGCGCTGCCGAGGTATCCGGCAACATGCTGACATCCGACACCGCCTCGCTTTCGAGCTGCATGGCGATGCGTTCGAGCCAGCCGATGGCGCCCATCTCGGCGGCCATGGCCGGGGCGGCCGCGGCCGGGGGCGGTACGACCGGCGCCTCGGCCGCTCGGCCCGTCCCGGCGGGAACCAACATCCACGCCAGGATCGCGAGCCATACCAGAGGCCGCCCCGATCGGGGCACGCCTCCGACGCCTGTGAACCGCAGCCGCATGGCCTTCCGCCTCCCGCAGGATGATGCGGATTTTAGGCCATTTACCCGTGTCGGGCGCGGTCTTTTTGGCGGTGCGGCGAGCGCGGCGCCGCCCGCCCTCTGGCGGCTACCCCATCGTCGAGTTGAACGCGCCGCCGTCGAGCAGCAGGTTCTGGCCGACGATGAAGCCCGACGAGGCGGCGCACAAAAAAGCGCAGGCGGCGCCGAATTCCTCGGGGTCGCCAACCCGGCCGGCCGGATTGGTGGCGGAGCGCTTCGCCAGCATCTCGTCGAACGAGATATTCTGGCGGCGCGCCTCGAATTCGATGCCGGAACGCAGCCGGTCGGTGAGGAACGGGCCCGGCAACAGGCCGTTGATCGTCACGTTGTGCCGTGCCACCTGGCGCGCGAGGCCAGCGACAAAACCAGTCAGCCCGGCGCGGGCGCCGTTACTCATGCCGAGATTGGGGATCGGCGACTTCACCGACCCCGAGGTGATGTTGACGATCCGGCCGAATTTGCGCGCGCACATGCCGTCGACCGTCGCCTTGATCAGCATGATCGGGGTCAGCATGTTGCCGTTGACCGCCTTCTGCCAGTCCTCGATCCCCCAATCGCGGAAATCGCCATGCGGCGGCCCGCCGGCGTTGTTGACCAGAATGTCCGGCTCCGGGCAGGCGGCGAGCGTCGCCGCGCGCCCGGCTTCGGTGGTGATGTCGCCCGCCACGGCCGTCACCTTGGCGCCCGTCGCGGCGCGGATCTCGGCGGCGGTCTGTTCCAGCGTCTCGGCGGTGCGCGCGGTGATCGTTACCTCGACGCCGGCGCCCGCCAGCGCCATCGCACAGGCGCGCCCCAGCCCCTTGCTCGCCGCGCAGACGATCGCCCTGCGGCCCGCGATGCCCAAATCCATGATCTCTCCTCCTGTCATTGCCGGTTGCACCGGCATGCACAGGCGCCGTTATACCGGAGTTGGCGCATTGCGGCACGGGTTCCGCCTGGGTACCAAATGACGGGGAGCGACGATTTCGCACACCTGCCCACCGGCAAAGCCGCTTGCCGACGGCGCCAGCCTTGCTATGTTGCGAGCGATTATCAATTGCATATGACTCACATGCTCCGAGCCGCCATTACCGCTCTCCTCATCGTCTGCGCCGCGCCGGGCTTTGCCCAGCAGGCGCCAATGACGATCATCGTCCGGGATCACCAGTTCGTGCCGGCCGAGGTCGCCGTGGC
>JBGPTQ010000380.1:0-3151 GCA_041490725.1 Allostellaceae bacterium
CGACCGCCGCCTTCGGCATGGTGTTGCGCTGCATCGGCCATGGCATGCGGGTCGGCATCGTACAGTTCGTCAAGGGAGCGTGGGGTACCGGCGAGCGCATTGTGCTCGCCGGCTTTCCCGACCTCGTCACCTGCCGGGCGATGGGCGAAGGCTTCACCTGGGATACGCAGGACCGCGCCCGCGACATCGCCGCGGCGCGCGCCGCCTGGGAAATGGCGCAGGCGATGCTCGCCGACCCGACCTATCGCCTCGTCCTTCTCGATGAACTCAACATCGTGCTGCGCTACGGCTACCTGCCGGTCGGCGAAATCGTCGCCGCGCTCAAGGCGAAGCCGCGTGATCTCCACGTCATCGTGACCGGCCGCAACGCGCCCTCTGAGCTGATCGAGGCCGCCGACCTCGTCACCGAGATGACCCTCGTCAAGCATCCGTTCCGCGCCGGGGTCAAGGCGCAGCCCGGGATCGAGTTCTGATGTTTCCCCAGACCCCCTTGCCCGGACTTGTTCCGGGCATCCACGAATTTTCTGGACGGTTTCGTGGATGGCCGGGCCAAGCCCGGCCACGGGGAATCTTTTGGATCGTGTGGCCATGACCCGGGCGCTGATGCTGCAGGGGACCGGCTCCGATGTCGGCAAATCGCTGCTGGTCGCGGGCCTGGCGCGCGCCTTTACCCGGCGCGGCCTCAAGGTCCGGCCGTTCAAGCCGCAGAACATGTCGAACAACGCCGCGGTCACCGCCGATGGCGGCGAGATCGGCCGCGCCCAGGCATTGCAGGCGCGCGCCTGCGGTGTCGTGCCCAGCATCGACATGAACCCGGTGCTGTTAAAGCCGCAATCGGAAGGCACGGCGCAGATCGTGCTGTGCGGCCGAATCCACGCCACCGCCTCGGCGCGCGATTACCGCGCGCTTGCCCCCGCGCTGATGCCGTCGGTGCTCGGCGCCTTTGACCGGCTCGCCGCTTCGGCCGATCTCGTCCTCGTCGAAGGCGCCGGCAGCCCGGCGGAAATCAATTTGCGCCCCGGCGACATCGCCAATATGGGCTTTGCCGAGGCTGCCGACATACCGGTCGCGCTCGTTGGCGACATCGAGCGCGGCGGCGTCATTGCCCAGCTCACCGGCACCTATGCGCTGCTGGGCCCTGGCGAGCGCACGCGGCTCGCCGGCTACATCGTCAACAAGTTCCGCGGCGATGTCAGCCTGTTCGACGATGGCATCACCGCGATCGGCGAGCGCACGGGGTTACGGTGTTTTGGCGTGGTGCCGTGGTTTGCGGCGGCCCACCTGCTACCGGCCGAAGATTCGATGGCGCTGATGCACCCTCACCCACCGGCCGCAAGCGCGGCCGGTCCCCCCTCTCCCGCGGTGCGGGCGAGGGAAGACGTCGGTGCCGCACCTCGTACCCTCTCCCGGACCGCGGGAGAGGGTGGCGGAGCGCGAAGCGCGACGCCGGGTGAGGGTAGGCCACGCATCCGAATCGCCGTCCCTCTCCTCCCGCGCATCGCCAATTTCGACGATCTCGACCCGTTGCGCGCCGAGCCCTCGGTCGAACTCGTGCTGGTCCGGCCCGGAACGCCATTGCCGCGCGACGCCGCGCTCGTCATCCTGCCGGGCTCGAAGGCGACCCTGGCGGATCTCGCCTTCCTGCGCCGCGAAGGCTGGGACATCGACATCCTGGCACATCACCGCCAGGGCGGGCACCTCCTCGGGCTGTGCGGCGGATACCAGATGCTGGGCCAGCACATCGCCGACCCGGAGGGAAGCGAAGGCCCACCGGGGGAGGCGCCGGGGCTCGGGCTCCTCGAGGTGGAGACCGTGCTCGGCGGCGCCAAGCGGCTCGTCGAGGCCGCCGGCAGCGAGGTCGCGAGCGGGATGCCGGTGCACGGATACGAGATGCATCTCGGCATGACCAGCGGCGCCGGCCTCGCCCGGCCGATGCTGGATCTCGGTCTTGCGCCCGGCGGCCGCCCCGACGGCGCGGTCAGCGCCGATGGCCGGGTCGCCGGCTGCTACCTGCACGGCCTCTTCGCCAGCGACCGGTTCCGCCGCGCCTTTCTCGCCCGCCTGGGAGTGGAAGGCGGCGCCGTCGCCTACGAGGCGATGATCGAAAGGGTGCTCGACCGCCTCGCCGACCATCTCGAACAGCATCTCGATCTCGGTGCATTGCTCGCGGCAGCGCGCCCGCTCCGCCTCACCCGGGCCGCGTGACATGCGCCATCAGCCACGCCCCAAGAACGAGGCTGGCCAGCAGCAGGCAGGCAATTGTATAGAGCCGCAATGCCCGGACGATGTCGGCCGGCCTCGCCTGTGCCGTGCCGTCGCCGAGCCACGGGTCGCGGATGTCGCCCTCGGCATAAGGGCGCGGCCCAGCAAGGGCGAGACCGAGCGCACCGGCCATCGCCGCCTCGGGCCAGCCGGCGTTGGGGGAATGATGCTTCTTCCCGTCGCGCAGCATCACCGTGAGCGCATGCCCGGGCATCGCATCGCCGGCGAACAGCGCGGCGCCCGCGAGCAGGAGGCCGCTGAGCGGCGCCGGCACCAGGTTCAACAGATCGTCGAACCGCGCCGATGCCCAGCCGAAGCTGCGATAGCGCGCCGAGCGGTGTCCGATCATGCTGTCGAGCGTGTTCGCCATCTTGTAGGCGAAGAGTCCCGGCAATCCCAACACCAGATACCAGAAGACCGGCGCCACCACGCCGTCGCTGAAATTCTCGGCGAGGCTCTCGATCGCGGCGCGCGCGACGCCATGCAAGTCGAGGCGCATCGGGTCGCGGCCGACGATATGGCTGACCGCGTTTCGACCGGCCGCCAAACCGCCCGATGCGAGCGCCTCGGCGACGGCGACGACATGCTGGAAGAGGCTGCGCTGCGCGACCAGGATTGCGATCGCCAATGCCTCGACGATGGCGCCGACGACGCTGCCGCGGCACAGAAGATGCAGTGCCCAGCCGAGCCCGCCCGCCGCCACGACCAGCACGATGAGCGTGACGATGCCGCGCTCGCGCCGGCTCCTCTCGCTGCGGTTCGGGCGATTGAGCTTCTTCTCGAAGAAACCGATCGCGCGGCCGGCCAGGACGATCGGGTGCGGGACATGGGCGAAGACCGCCGGCATATCGCCGAACGCCGCATCGATCGCCAGGCCGGCGAGCAGCAA
>JBGPTQ010000381.1:0-3129 GCA_041490725.1 Allostellaceae bacterium
GCGAGCCGACCTGGATCGGCCGATCGCCGGTATTGGCAACGGTGAGGGCGACCGTCGCGCGGCCGGCGTTCAGCTCGATTTCGCCCGCGGCGGGAAACAGCTCTCCGGGGATCATGGCCGGCAGGGCGCAATCACATGCGGTTGCGCTGTCACCGCCGCTCTGCGACCGGCACGTAGTGGCGCGGCGGCGAGCCGGTAAAGAGCTGGCGCGGGCGGCCGATCTTCATGTCCGGGTCCTCGATCATCTCGGTCCACTGCGCGACCCAGCCGACCGTCCGCGCGATCGCGAACAGCGCCGTGAACATCGAGGTCGGGAAGCCCATCGCCTTGAGGATGATCCCCGAATAGAAATCGACGTTCGGGTAGAGCTTGCGGCTGATGAAATAATCATCGTTGAGGGAGATCTTTTCGAGCTCCATCGCCAGGTCGAGCAATGGCTCGTCCTTGATACCGAGCTCATCGAGCACTTCGTGGCAGCTGTCGCGCAGGACGCGAGCGCGGGGATCGTAATTTTTGTAGACGCGATGGCCAAAGCCAAACTGGATCTCGTGTTCGTTCTTGTTTTTGACGTGTTTGATGAATTCCGGGATTTTCGACTTGTCGCCGATCCGCGCCAGCATCTTCAGCACCGCCTCGTTGGCGCCGCCATGCGCCGGTCCCCACAACGAGGCGATGCCGGCGGCGATACAGGCAAACGGGTTGGCGCCGCTCGATCCGGCATTGCGCACCGTCGCGGTCGAGGCATTCTGCTCGTGATCGGCGTGCAGGATGAAGATGCGGTCCATCGCCCGCGCCAGGGTCGGGCTGACCTTCATCTCCTCGCAGGGCACGGCAAAGGCCATGTGAAGGAAATTCTCGGCATATCCCAGCGAGTTCTTCGGATAGATGAAAGGCTGACCGAGAGAATATTTGTAGGCCATGGCGGCGATCGTCGGCATCTTGGCGATCAGGCGGTAGGACGCGACCATCCGCTGATAGGGGTCATGGATGTCGGTCGAGTCGTGGTAAAAGGCCGACAGCGCGCCAACCACGCCGCACATGATCGCCATCGGGTGCGCGTCGCGGCGGAAGCCGTGGAAGAAGCTGCTGATCTGCTCGTGCACCATCGTGTGATGGGTGATGTCGTAGACGAATTGTTCTCTTTGCTTGGCGGTGGGCAGCTCGCCGAAGAGCAAGAGGTAGGAGACCTCCATGAAGTCGCTCTTGGCCGCCAGCTCCTCGATCGGATAGCCGCGGTACAGCAGCACGCCTTCGTCGCCGTCGATATAGGTGATGCTGGAGCGGCAGGCGGCCGTCGCCATGAAGCCCGGGTCGTAGGTGAAATACCCGGTCTGCGCGTACAGCTTGCGGACGTCGATGACCTTCGGTCCGATCGAGCCTTCCAGCACGGGCAGTTCAACCGATTTGCCGGTGGCGTTGTCGGTCAACGTCATCGATCCGCTTACCGCGCCGACATTCGTGTTGTTGCCGTCCATGGATGCACCTCGATGTGACGCCCGCAGGCGGTTGGCCCTTCTGTCGCGGAGAATAGCCGCTGGATGTCGATTATCAAACGCTGTTCGGATATTGCAATGCAATATCGCAAGTGCGAAAGGACGTGGCTGTCAGCCCGCCGTCTTCGCTGCATCGGCGACGCGCCCGAGGCTCTCCTCGCGGCCCAATACCTCCATCACCTCGAAGATGCCGGGCGAGGCGAGCGAGCCGGTCAGCGCCGCGCGCAACGGCTGCGCCACGGCCCCGAGCTTGACGCCGTGTGCGCCGGCGAAATCGCGCAGCCGCTCTTCGAGGGCTGCGCTGCGCCACTCGACGCCACCGAGATCGCCAAGATCGACAGCGAGCGCGCCGAGAAGTTCGCGCGCCTCCGCGGTCAGCGCCTTTGCCGCATCGGGCGCCAGCCGGATTGGCCGCGGCGCGACATAGAAGAGGGCCTTTTCCGCCAGCTCGACGATCGTCTTGGCGCGCGGCTTGAGGCCCGGCATTGCCTTTAGGAGGCGCGCGCGCTCGGTCGCGGCAAGCGGCAGGTCGAAGCGCGCGAGCCGTTCGGCAACCAGCCCGACGAGGCGCGCATCCTCGGCGATCCGGATGTAATGGGCATTGACGCTGTCGAGCTTTGCCTGGTCGAAGCGCGCCGCGGCGCGCCCGACATCGGCGATATCGAACCAGCGGATCGCGTCCTCGGTGGCGATGATCTCGTCGTCGCCATGGCTCCAGCCGAGGCGGAACAGGTAGTTGCGCACCGCCTCCGGGAGGTAGCCGAGTTCGCGATAGGCTTCGATCCCGATCGCGCCGTGCCGCTTCGACAGCTTCGCCCCGTCGGGCCCGTGGATCAGCGGGATATGGGCGAATTCCGGCGGCTTCCAGTCGAGCGCCCGGTAAATCTGGGTCTGGCGAAAGGCGTTGTTGAGGTGGTCGTCGCCGCGGATCACATGGGTGATGCCCATGTCGTGATCGTCGACCACGACCGACAAATTGTAGGTCGGCGTGCCGTCGGCGCGCAGCAGGATCAGATCGTCGAGTTCGGCATTCGCCACCGTGACCTCGCCCTGCACCAGGTCGCCGATCGTCGTCGTTCCCTGCTGCGGCGCCCGGAGGCGGATCGCCGGGGCGATCCCCGCTGGCGCCTCGGCCGGATCGCGGTCGCGCCAGGTGCCGTCGTAGCGCACCGAGCGCTTCTCGGCGCGCGCCCGTTCGCGCATCGCCTCGAGTTCCGCCGGCGTGCAGTAACAGTAATACGCCTGACCGGCGGCGAGCAGCTGGCGGGCGGCCTCGGCATGCCGCGCGGCCCCCGCGAACTGGTGGACGATCTCGCCATCCCAGGTGAGGTCCAGCCAGTCGAGCCCCTCGATGATCGCGGTGACCGCCTCTGGTGTCGAGCGCAGGCGGTCGGTGTCCTCGATGCGCAGCCGGAAGATCCCGCCATCCCCATGGAGCTGGTGGTGGCGCGCGAACAGCCAGTTGAACAGCGCAGTGCGGGCGCCGCCGATATGGAGGAAGCCGGTCGGCGAGGGAGCAAAGCGGACGACGACGCTCATTATCGGTGCGTGATCCTGTCCTGTCGGCCGATCCCTCCCCCGCCGCTGAGGACGGGGAAGGGTGGCACCGAATCCTGCCTTATGACGGCATTTGGCC
>JBGPTQ010000382.1:0-3124 GCA_041490725.1 Allostellaceae bacterium
AACCAGCCGAATGGGACATTATATGTTGGGACAACAACCAATCTTGCCCGGCGCGTCTGGGAACATCGTGAGGGGGTCGCAGACGGGTTCACCAGACGCTATGGCCTGACGCGGCTGGTCTACGCCGAGCGGCACGATGACATCCTTGCCGCCAAACAGCGCGAAATGAACGTCAAGCATTGGGCGCGCGCTTGGAAGGTCCGCCTCATCCTCAAAGCAAACCTGAACTGGGACGATCTTTACGACAAGATCATCTGAGCTTCAGCGCGGCGTGGATGGCCGGGCCAAGCCCGGCCAAGGGGTTCTGTGTGAATCGTTTTGTGACCGCCCGGCATAGGAGGAAAGGCCTGGGCGGTCGGCCGGTGCGAGGGTAAGCTCCGGCCGGAAGCTGACGGAGGAGGTCGAGATGCCCCAGATGACCGGCGGTTGCTTGTGTGGTCAGGTGCGCTATTCGGCGAATGCCGAGCCGGCGTTCACCGGGGTGTGCCACTGCAAGGATTGCCAGAAGGAGTCAGGCACCGCGTTCAACATCGTCGTCGCGGTGCCGACGCCGGCCGTTGCCATTCAGGGCGCGCCGAAGACCTATGTGGGCAAGGGCGACAGCGGCAAGGAAAACGTCCGCCGCTTGTGCCCGAATTGCGGGTCGACGATCTTGTCCGAGCCGGCGGCGCTGCCCGGAATGAGCATTCTGCGGGCCGGAACCCTGGACGACACCTCCTGGCTGAAGCCGACGATGGAGATCTATTGCGACAGCGCGCAACCCTGGGTCCAGCTCGGCGGCGGCATGAAGCGCTTTCCGAAGATGCCCGGATAACCCTCGCACCCGCCGCGCTGGCCTCAGGTCGGCGCGTAGCGCTTCGGCAGCATCGCGTGGATGCCCTTGTTGCCGTCGACCAGCTGGGTCACCCGCAGATCGACCGCCAGGCTGGCGAACATATAGGCGTCCTCGGGCGGGAGGCCCAGGCGCTCGCCGATCAGCTCGATCATCGCGCGCAGCGCGGTCTTGGCGGCGTCGTCGAGATCGTCGTTGAAGGCCATCGTGATGTGGTGCGACGGGGTTTCCGCGCGGGGCAGCGCGAAGTGAAGATCCTTGCGCAGCGTCAGACGGAACGTGCCCGACAACGCGGTTTCGAGCGCGGTCACGCAGACTTCGCCATCGCCCTGCACGCCGTGGCCGTCGCCGACCGAAAACAGCGCGCCCGGCGCCCACACCGGTAGATAGAGCGTGGTCCCGGCGACCAGCTCCTTCAAATCCATGTTGCCGCCGAACTCGCGCGGCACGATCGAGGTGACCGCACCGTAAACCGGCGGCGGGGCGACCCCCATTACCCCGAAAAACGGCGCCAAGTCGATTTCCGCCCCCCACGGCAAGGTGGCGATGCCGCGCTGCCAGTCGATGCCGCTGTGCCAGATCTTATGGATCGGAAAATCCTCGGGCAACGTGCCGGCGAGCGGCCGAATCCTCGTATAGCCCCAATTCTGCCGGCACTCGATCGACAGGATGTCGATCTGCAGCACGTCGCCGGGCTCCGCCGCCTCGACCGCGACCGGCCCGGTCAGGATGTGGGCGCCAAGCCGCGGGGTCAGCGCGCCGTGGATCGCGCGATGCTCGGCCAGGATCTCGAAAGCCGGGTCGGTGGGCAGGATGTCGCGGCCGCCCGATACGCAGTCGACCGTCACCGTGTCGCCCGAGGCGATCGCCGCGACCGGCTTCAGCGCCGCGTCGAAAAACCCCCAATGGCAATTATGGGGCCGGCACGGCACGGTGTGATGCTGCGACATCGCTTTTCCCCTCTTTAGGACCGCGTGCGTCCCCGCATAATGCGGCCGAGACGGCCGCGGTCCAAGGTGTTACGGCGCGCGCCGTAGCCCCGCCTATTTTCCCTTGTCGCCGGCTTTTATCGCATCCGCCGCGACCTGCATCTTGATGATCCTGTCGGGGTTGACGACGCTGCCGTTGCGCCCCGGGTCGCCTTTCTTGATCTTGTCGATAAAATCCATCCCCGCGGTGACCTCGCCCCAGATCGTGTACTGGCCGTCGAGCGAGGGGGCCGGGCCGAACATGATGTAAAACTGGCTGTCGGCGCTGTTCGGGTCCGAGGCGCGCGCCATCGACACCGTGCCGCGCACATGCTTTTCGCTGGAGAACTCGGCCCTGAGCTTGTGCCCGGAGCCGCCCGTGCCGGTGCCGGTCGGGTCGCCGGTCTGCGCCATGAAGCCATCGATCACGCGGTGGAACGGCACGCCGTCGTAAAACCCGCGCCGCACCAGCGCCTTGATCTGGGCGCAGTGGCCGGGCGCCAGATCAGGACGCATCGCGATCACCACCCGCCCGAACGGCACGTCCATATAAAGCGTGTTTTCCGCGTCAGCCGCCATTGCCGTGCCTCCGAAAGTGAGGGCGGCAATCGCCAGCAGCAGCCCCCGCAACCATGCAACCATCGATGAACCCCCCGGGTCAAACAACGGGTCAAACAGCGCGTCAATCCGCGCGTTCGCGCGCGTACCAGCCGCCGCGGCGAAAACGGTCGAGATAATTTGGCAGGATGGCCTCGACGGCGGTCGGCGTGATGCCGAGCATCGCCAGGGTCAGGGCGCCCGACGACACGACATTGTCGCGCTTCAGCATCTCGACCTGGTCCGGCGTCAAGGGCGGGTTCGGCAGCAGCGACAGCACCCGCGCCTGCAAGGTGGCAAGCCCGAACGGAATATCGATCAGGAGCCGCTTGCGCCGGATCTCGGCGAGCAGCAGCTCGATCAGCGCGCGGAACGTGTAGACCTTGGGCCCGCCGAGCTCATAAGTGCGCCCGCCAGTGCTCGAATCATCAATGCAGCGGACCACGGCATCGGCGACATCGCCGACATAAACCGGCTGAAACCGGGTCTCGCCGCCGCCGATCAGCGGCAGCACCGGCGAGATCATCGCCAGCGCCGCGAGGCGGTTGAAGAACCGGTCCTCCGGCCCGAACACGACCGAGGGCCGCAGGATCGTCGCGGTCGGGAAGGCATCGCGCACCGCCTCCTCGCCGGCCGCCTTGGTGCGGGCGTAGGCCGAAGCGGAGCGCGCATCGGCGCCGATCGCCGAGAGGTGCACAAAGCGCAGGGCGCCGGCCTCGCGCGCCAG